>CBIHQO010000112.1:0-11862 GCA_966211735.1 uncultured Schlesneria sp. | reverse complement strand
CGAAGGTCCCTCGATTGCGTGGCCTGCTTCCCCAGTTGCCGCGCGCCATCGACGACCTGATCCAACATCTGCTTCGCAAAGATCCACGCGACCGTTATCAGACAGCTCAAGCGGCACTTGTCGATCTCGAAGATATTGCCGCGGCGCTGTCCGCAGGCGATTTTGACCCACCGCTCGTGATTGGGTTATCTGACCGCCGACGAACATTGACCGCGCCAGCCTTTGTTTCGCGTCGGCGTGAGTTGGACGAATTGTGTACGCATCTGGAGTCGGCGCGCAGCGGACTAGGGGGACTGGTCCTGCTAGATGGCAAGTCGGGACAGGGCAAAACCCGACTGTTGGCCGAGTTCGCAGACAGAGCAGTCGAGGAATCATTTCGAGTTTTTCGATGCCAGGCACAAGATCAGGCGGGACAAAAACCACTGCAACTTCTTGGGGGGATCGTCCAGGAACTGCGTAATGCTTCGCGAACCGATTCGGGATTTGTCGGAGCTCTGTGCCAACGCCTAGGGCAGCAATTGGATGCCGTGGTCGCTGCATTACCGGAATTGGCCTTATTGTTCGGACGGGCGTCGTCGTCTGAATTTGTTCCCGAGGCCTTCGGCGAAGCACGAAGCATTGAAGCCCTGGCTTGTTTTCTTGAAGCCGTCGGTTCGCCAGAACGACCAGCGCTCATCATTTGTGACGACTGTCAATGGGCGGATGAGATGATGGTGCGTCTGATCGCCCGATGGAACGCCCGTCGGCAAGCGGATCCAGACGGCGTGCGCCATGTCATGCTTGTCGTCGGTATTCGCTCTGACGCAATTAAAGTGGATGATCGACTTTATAAGCTACAGCCAACGGCTCATCTGACACTTTCGGCGTTTGAGCCCGACGAAATCCGCCAACTCGTGGAGTCAATGGCCGGCCCGCTCCCTTCCGAAGCCCTCGAACTCGTGCTTCGTCTTTCGGATGGTAGCCCATTCATGGCGTCGGCCATGTTGTATGGACTCATCGAATCCGGAGCACTCGTCGCGGAGGACGATGGATGGCGCATCGAACCGCTTGCCATCTCTGATCTGCAATCGTCGAATTCAGCGGCGTCGTTTCTGCTGCGACGAATCGAGTTGCTTCATGCAAACACGATTGAACTGCTCTCAATCGGTGCGATGTTAGGAAAGGAATTCGAGCTGGAAATCACAGCCGCCCTGACAACTCAGGAACCCACCGAAGTTGCGGCGGCGTTGGAAGAAGCAAGACAGCGCAATCTCATCTGGTTGGGACCGGCGGCATCACATGCCGTCTTTGTGCACGATCGGATTCGCGAAGCGTTACTGACGCGACTACCGCCCGAGCAACGTCGCGAGTTGCATTCTCGGGCAGCGCGGTACCTGAAAGGCAGTGCCGCCGACCGGGTATTTGAATTGGCCTACCACTTTGATGCCGCGGGAGACAACGAAAGTGCACTGGAATACGCACTGATCGCTGCAGAGCAAGCTCGCGCTTTACATTCGCTTGAACTGGCTGAGCAGCAATACCGAATCGCCGAGCGAGGTTCTCAAAACTCAGACAATGGAGTGAAATATAAAATTGCGATCGGCTTGGGCGAGTGCTTGATGCTTCGCGGTCAATATGCCAGCGCGGCGCCAGTCTTCGGGCAAGCAGCAAATCTGGCCAACGGCGCACTCTCTCGAGCCCAGGCCACTTGCAAACTCGGTGAGCTCGCCTTCAAGCGAGGTGAAATGGAGGTGGCAACACATGCGTTTGAGCAAGCGCTCCGTCAGCTGGGACGATGGGTTCCGCGCAACGCGATCGTCATGTTTATTTTCTTTCTTTGGGAAGCATTGGTCCAAGGCCTACACACGGTCTTTCCGCGTTTATTGACCTCGCGCAGCAAGCAACAACCTTCGGAATCGGAGCTGCTCGGCTTCCGAATCTTCAGCCGCCTCGCGCATGGTTACTGGTTCACTCGAAGCAAGACACACGTTCTTTGGACTCATTTACGCGGAATGAATCTGGCCGAGAATTATCAACCGACACTTGAATTGGCTCAGTCGTATTCAGAGCATGCCCCTGCCATGAGCCTGATTCCCTGGTACGGCCGGGGGGTGGCATACGCACAGAAGTCGCTGACGATCCGAAAGGCTCTTGGAGATCTTTGGGGTCAGGGGCAATCGCTCCATTACCTCGGGGTAGTCCTCTACAGCGCGTCGCGATATCGCGAATGCGTGGACAAATGCCGCGAAGCGGTCCGGCTTCTTGAGCGAACAGGCGACTTTTGGGAAGTGCATATCGCCCGATACCAAATTGCGGCCGCCTTATACCGCCTCGGGGATCTGCAGAGCGCCGTGGAACAAGCGCGGCGAATTCATGAATCGGGATTGGAACTGGGCGATTTTCAAGCATCGGGAATCAGCCTCGACGTGTGGTCTCGTGCCACGCCTGGTGCGGTTCCCATTGATGCCTTGAAAGTGGAGCTTGAGAGAATTCGCCCCGACGCTCAAGGAACTGCTCAGGTTCTGCTCGCTGAAGGTGTCCGATTGATGGAAGCGGGCGATCACGAGCGGGCCGCCACCATATTCGATCGAGCCCTTGTCGTGGCTGGACAAGCCGGAGTGATGAATGCTTACGTGGCCCCTAATCGAGCCTGGCTGGCCACCGCACTTCGTTGTCGCGCGCAAAACGATCTGAGCCACACACCGTGGCAACGCCGTCGCCTGATTCGTCGCGCGACCTATGCAGCAGGCCGTGCTGTATGCTTAGCACTGCGATTTCGCAATGACCTGCCTCACGCCATGCGCGAGGCGGCATTAATACTGGCATTACGCGGGGGCTTCTGGCCAGTTCGCAGGCTGCTCAACCTTAGCCTCTCGGTCGCGCAGCGACAGGAAGCAGCATATGAATTCGCCCAAACATTGCGGGTTCGCGGTCAACTCGGAACAGAGCTTCTGTGGCCGAATGCTGAGAGCGAGGTCGAACAGGCTAAGGCCCTGCTCTTCAATTTCAAGCTGGCCGGGGAAAGTGCCAACCCAGCGGTTGGGAATGAACAACCAGTCACCATTTCACTGGTGGATCGATTTGATGTCGTGTTGTTTTCCGGGCGTAAGATTGCATCCGCATTGTCGTCTGAAGCAATTTTTTCAGAAGTTCGGGAAGCCGCGTTGCGGTTGCTGCGCGGTGAACACTGCGAAGTTTTCCCAGTCCCAGATGGAATCTCGTTGTCAAATCATGAGGAGTCAAAAACAGCGGATCAGTCGCCGAGGTCGGTGCTGATCTGGCGGGCATTGCAAATCGGGCATGCTGTTACGTCTGCCGACGATGTTCCCACTCCTCGCGGCAAGAGCAATATCCTATCAGGCAATACCTCTTCGCTTTGCGCTCCAATCTTCGTCCGTGGCGTAGCAGTCGCGTGTGTCTATGTGACACATGAGAATGTTCACGGTTTGTTCGGAGTTGACGAAGTGCGATTGGCGGATTTCATCACAGCGATTGCCGGGGCGGCACTTGAAAACGCGGATGGCTTTTTTCAACTGCAACAATTGAATAGCACCTTGGAACAGAGGGTTGCCGAACGGACTCTGGCGGCGGAGAACGCCAGTCGCGCCAAGAGCCAGTTCCTTGCTACGATGAGCCACGAAATTCGCACGCCAATGAATGGCATCATTGGAATGACCAATCTCGCACTGATGACCAACCCAACGTCGCAACAACAGAGTTACCTTACAGTCGTCAAGCAATCAGCAGATTCGTTGCTTCGCCTGCTCAACGATATTCTTGATTTTTCGAAGATTGAAGCGGGTCGCCTGGAATTGGAAGAAATCCCGTTCGATCTACACGAAACAGTGAGCGATGCGGTCCGTATTCTCTCTGTTCGAAGCGCGCAAAGCGGCTTGGAACTCCTCTATCAGATTGCTCCCGACGTACCGATCAATGTCACCGGTGATGCGGGAAGGTTACGACAAATCATCGTGAATCTCGTTGGGAACGCGATCAAATTCACCGCTCAAGGGGAAGTCCTGATTGACGTGACAACGGAAGAACGGCGCGAGGACGAAGTCGTCCTCCACTTTGCAATCCACGATACGGGCATCGGTATTTCTCCTGAGCAACAGCAACGAATTTTCGAGTCATTCAGCCAAGCGGATAATTCGATCACACGTCGCTTCGGCGGAACTGGTCTTGGCCTATCGATTTCGTCCGAACTCGTGCAACTCATGGATGGAAACATCTGGGTCGAAAGCGAAATGGGGCACGGTAGCACATTCCATTTCACCTCCCGATTCGGCCTGCCCGCCGATTTATACTATTCCACTAGTACCCGCACAACATTTCCGTCCATTCCGGTACTCGTTGTCGACGATCATCCGACCAGCCGCCGCATACTCAACGGAACGCTGGAACAAATGGGACTGCGACCTCAGGCGGTCCATAATGCGGAAACAGCCCTTTTGATGATGCGTTATGGCGTGTTGTCAAAAGCACCCTTTCAACTGGCCGTGGTCGACGCCACGATGCCGGGTCAAGACGGATGGTCCTTGGCCGAACGGATCCGTCGTGACCCCGATCTTGCGGATTGTCCAATTCTAATGTTGGTTCCCGATGGCCACGCCGAGCCCGAACAACGAGTAGATCAGCTGCATTCCAAAACATGGTACTTCACGAAGCCTGCCAAGACTTCAGAGTTGAGGGAAGCGATTCAAGAGGCTCTGGGCCTCACTTCAAGCATGGACCCAGGGCCACTCGAAGAGACAATCAGCAGCCAACGGTCGCTGCAGATCCTTCTTGTTGACGATGCCCCGGTCAACCGCGAAGTTGCCATGGGACTCTTGGAAATGTTTGGTCACCAAGTGGAAGTCGCAACGAACGGACAAGAAGCTTTAGAGATCCTCGAACGGCGCGAATTTGACGTCGTGCTGATGGATCTCGAGATGCCTGAGATGGACGGTTTAAGCGCCACCGTTGAATTCCGCGACCGAGAGCGGAAGAAATCCACTCGAACTCCAATCATCGCGATGACAGCCCATGCCACGGCCGATGTTCGCGATCGGTGCCTGGGAGCGGGTATGGATGGGTACTTGACCAAACCCATTCAGCCAGCCGAGTTGCTTGAAGCCCTCGAATCCATTTCGTCGACGCATAACTTTCTCGGCTTAGTTTGTGCGACGGCATCGCATGACCTGTAATGCGTGAGCCATGAATTTGTTCCCTGGAACTCAAGGCACAAACGCTCGTGTCCTCCTCGAGGATTTCCTTGGCTTTCCACAGCGGCGACTTAGGCTGCCGCGCGTTGACGCGATGCGTCCTGTCGTGATCTGAAGGCCTGGGCGGTCACTGGATTGTAGTTTGCGTGTTCGAGCAGGATCTCGCCAGGTTGGCGTCCTGTAAACAACGACTTGATGCCTGCCCCCACCGCATTGATGGCGAGGGCGGCGACCGACGCGTATTCGCCCAACCCCAGCAGATCTCCTCGCGAATGAACTTGCCACTCCGGTTGCAGGAACTCGCGGATTCGTTGCGGCATCCGCAGCAGACCGCCGCATCGCGGCAGCAGGCCTTCCACCAGCCAGGAAACATCCAACAGAAGATTGTGGACATTGATCCCCTCCCGAGCCTTCTGCTCCTGCGGTTCACGCCCTGCGATTAGATCCAGGATCACGCTCGACCAGTTGACGCCGCTCATGAATCCCAGTTGAATTGCCGGGTTTGCTCGAACATTCGCATCAATCAGGTAGGGAATTCCCGTGGCTCGCTCGACAAGGAAGTCGAACCCTAGAAACCCGGACCACTGCGTGGTGGTGATGATTCGATCTGTGATCCGCTCAATTTCCGCATGGTGGATCGATTGCCGATGTACTGTTGTTCCGCCCGCTTCGGGGAACATCCGACCCGTTCTGTAAATCACTTCGGCCAGCTTTTGCCCCCTGGAGCTGTATCCAAGGGTGCAGATCAAATCGCCGTCGATCTTCTTCTGCAAGAACGGCAGGTCTGAAGGATCGGGCTCGTGAAGTGCGACAAGGTGATCGAAGTGTCGCCGCAGTTCGTGTCGATTGTTGCAGAAAGTTCGACCGACAGAGTTGTTACTGGCGGGAAGCTTCAGGACGACGGGGAACCCGATTTCGCCAGCAATGACGTCCAGATCCGCCCAGTGAATGATGTGTTGGGTTGGTGGTGTCGGAATCTGATGCGCCAGGCAGAAGGCATGCAATTGTCGCTTGTGATGTAATCGGTACATCGTCTGGAAGGGCGGTAGCAACACTTTCATCAGGGGAGCCAGTTCGTCCTGGTATTCCGCCAGGAGCAGTGATTCCTCGAAAGTGGGCAGCAGCAGGTCGTAGCGCTGCCGCTGCAGTTCATCCCGGATTGCAGCCAGATAACCAGCGGGGTTTGTCTTGAGAGACGGAAGTGTCATTCTGCGAGAAACAACGCGTGACAGCTTTCCCGCTGAGCACCACGAACTATCCGCCGCTGTGACAGAAACCCCCTGTTTTCCTAAGTCATGAATCAGCCTGGCGGTAAAAAACAGATTCGACCCCGTCACCAAAACTCGCAACGTCATGCTGGCCCATGTCAATTGTTCGATGCACCGCAATGCTCCACGACACTCCCGCAAGATCGTCATTCGCCGCGACGTCTGTTGAATCGTAAGACGCGAAGAGGCTGCCAGCCCGCATTGAATGTCGACAATTAAAGCTAAAAAGAGAGTCCAACAGGCAGGGTCTGCCGATTACCGGTCCCGAACGGGAAAGGCCACGGTAGCTGCCGCACGTTAATCTCCGTGCGACTGTCGCAACAGGGGCTGCACGGATCGCGACCCGCCTATCAAGCGCGGGTCGCATGTTTGCTGGTAACGGCCAGCCTACGCTTTGATGGCAGCAATTCCGTATGGATCGATGGATGAGTCCGCCGTCGAATGCTGGAACAGATTTGGGACCGAAACTCCCCGGATGTGCGCAGCACAAGAGATTAACGGCCCAGCAGAATTAGCACGCCCGCGGCGATGGCCAACATGGCCAAGATCGGACTCATGTTCGCGAAGGTGATGTGCAACAATGGGATCAAGCCCGTCAAGATGAGCCAGGCAGCCAATAAGAGCATGCCCAGATTACCGGTTCCAAGCCATTTCATAGCAAGATTCCTTTCGCAGGCGAAAACGACATCTTACTCGAAGCGGACATCCGTTGCGCGTACTCGTTCGAAGAGAGTTCCACTCGGGGAGCTCAGGGAGACAAGTCTAACTTGTCTCCCTTTTTTGTTACGCTGAAACGAGTTGGACGTTACCGTCTGTTGGTCAGAAGTGTAGCAAGTCCTGTCCTTTGGGTAGTTTCTACCAAAACGGGTTTCAGGAGTTCTGTACGATGAAGTTACCAACGTGTTCTCTCCGCCTCATCAGGCCGAGGTTGTGTCTAGCTAAGCGGAATCTCACTTTTTAGTCGTCTACGGCTCGTCCGAGTTCGGAATCAAGTATGCCAAACTCGTCCAGCAACGCGCTGCTGGTGATCCGCTGAAGCCTACTGAGCTCAACGACTACTCACTCTCCATCACACCAAGTTCACCCTGAAAGGATAATGTCCGTTTGACTTCATCCCCCCAAATAGTCGGATGAGCCTAAGTTTCCTTACCCCCTCTGTACAAGTCGCTGCCGATCTATCAAAGGGAGACGCTTGCAGAGACATCATTAGAATTCCGGTGTGCTAATCGTGTCGCCGAGGCGAGGCAAGCAGGAGACCGACAACTATCGCGTCCGCAGCAACGGCGGCGAATAGCGGATTCTTAGGCGTCACTGGCGCTGGCGTACGTGACCTTGGTACCAGCCACGCAAATGACTCCCTGTTTCACCAGGACGTCGATGACTGCAGCGACTTCGTGGTCCAGCAGCTGCTTCTGGAATAACGAGGTGATTGAACTGGCGAGTGTCTTGATCGTGCTTGGCTTGGCTAACTTCTGCTGAGCCAATTTGTCGATAACGATTCGGACTCGCTGCTCTGGCGACTTCGCACGAGCCAACTTCACGAACAGGATCTCACCGATCTCCTTAACACGGTGAGCGAGGATCTTCTTCGTCTTGAGGTGCTGGATCAATGGATCGAAACCAGCATCCTTGGACACAATGTGAAAGCAGGCCAGTGGATCTTCGGCCGACATGCTGCCGATGTAGTAGGCGATGTGAAAGTCTAGCGCATTCGGGCCGCTGCCGGAGACTTTAATGTACTCCGCTCTGCCGCCAAGCTTCTGCATTGACGCAGCAATATCGAAAGGTAGCTTGGTCTGGTTCGCACCGACAAACATGACGACACGAAAGTGATCTTGCGCTAGTTGTTCCAGCGACTCTGGTTGAACGTTTTCGAAGTCAATCAGGACGATATTGTTGCGCATGCGTTCCCCGTGACGCGAAAGAAAACGGGAAGGATACTTCGCAACAAATCTAGCTTATAAAAACGGGCATAAGGCACCTCGTCACCGACAAATCGCCTGCAGAGCCGGAATGAACCCAGCGGAAATCACTGGAGCAACAGAACCAAATGAGATTAACCGTTTGCCAGAACATTATGTTTTGACAGTACTTTACGACTGCGCATGGCAGGGCGACGGATCTCAGCCTGAATGCTAGAGCCCTTCATCGAGGAACGAGGCGAGGCCAGGCAATCTCGTTGCCTCATAGTCTGTAGGCAAGGTGTTCGTCATGGCAGAAAGGCGCCAGTTCGTAGAGAGGACTGATAGGCCGATGGCGGCCACCGAGTGGTGCTGACGCTCCACTTCAGAATGATAGAAGGCGAGGCACCTTGCCTGAAATGGCAGGATCAGTCAGTGATTGACGAAGGAAGCTCTCCTCCAGCCATGGTGCTGAATGCGCGCATTGCGTTCACGTCGACGTTTTCGCTCACAAACTTCACGGAGCCGTCACACAGCAATGCGTGAGCTCCACCGACATGCCTGCTGCGCATCGAATTCTGGTACGTGTAGTTATTGCCTGAACTGGAACCGACGATGCATGGCAAGTCTGGTGTCGATACGCAGTTGGCCACCAGATCCGGTTTGGTAGTGTTGGGAGGCAAGTTTCCGGTGAGCAAGGAATAGTACGCGTACTGCAGCAGGCCCCGGTAGTCGGGGGTGGTGACACCAACTCGAGCTTCACCCATCATCATCGTGTTGGACAGTCCATCGCTGATCGCCGCCAATGGGGTCGCGCGGCCTTCGAATGTGTACGAGAAATCGAACGGGCCGGCCAGATAGTTGACGCCGTTCACAGTCCCCTTGCCAATGTTCGTGTTCCCGGCGTTGGCCAGATAATTGTATTGCGGAATATTGTTGAAGAGTGCAGACGGTGTGTCGGAAGGGCAGCGAAACATCGGGACCACCGTCTGGCTGATCGTGCGATTGGGATCGGTGCTGTAGTAGTTGGCTTTCTGATCGTAACCGGCGTACAGCGTCCCTTGGTCGACAAACGGCATCACTCGGCGAAACCAAGTGTAGCCGCTGACAGTGATGGCCGCTCCGTTGTTGGCACGCATGACGCCAATCGGCAGTCGCGTGTACGAGGATTCGTAGTTGTGCATGGCCAACCCCACCTGGTGAAGGTTGTTTTTACACTGCGTTCGGCGAGCTGCTTCGCGAGCCTGTTGGACTGCCGGCAACAGCAGCGAGATCAAGACGGCGATGATCGCAATGACGACCAGCAATTCGATGAGGGTGAATCCGCGTCTGCGGAATCGAGATCTGGGAGACGAAAGGACGTCGTGTGGCACAGGATATTCCATTAACAATGGTTACAATCGGTAGGCGTCTTTGCCCGACACACGGACGCAAACCTTTGATGCGTCATAACGTTAGGCATATAATCGCGAAGTTGCCCGGCTATCGTCGACGGGGTCGACAGTTGTATGTCGCGGAGTGAGGGTGAACGTTAGCAGCAATTCCGGATCTTCTTCAGTTCTTAATGATCCAAGATTACCGTTCAGTTTCACCGGCTTCGTTTTGATCGATGCAAGCAGGCGAGCTGATGGCGCGTGAGCGATCGATGGAAGACAACGTCAACAAAGTAACGAGACCTGCTGAAGAGTCGCAGTTAGCTCTTTCGCAGCCACAGATTCGTGAACTGCTGGCGCGGAATTGGATTAAAGCTCAGCCGTCGCTGAAGGCATTCATCATTGCGTCGACGCCGCAGTTTTCAGATGCCGAAGATTTGCTTCAGGAAGTCGCTGCGGAAGTCGCCTTAAGATTTGACGATTACGATCCGTCGCGGCCATTCTTGCCTTGGGCATTGTGGGTCGCGAAGATCAAGATTGCCGATTTCTATCGCCTGAAGCAACGACGGCAGGTCGTCTTTCTGGAAGAATCGATCGATGCCTTGGCGGCGGCTTGTGTGCGGGCGCAGGAAACGTTGACCGAAGAGCGACGTGCCTTGGATCGTTGTCTGGCGAAGCTGACCGATCGGTCTCGCAAGCTGTTGCACATGCGATATTTCGAAGACTTGCCCCCTCAACAGATCGGCATCATACTCGGCATGGCGTCGCAATCGGTGAGGGTTTCCCTGTCGCGGATCAGAACCGCCTTGTCAGAATGTGTGCTACACGTGATTGGCAGCACAACCGTATCCGATGGATGACAAAGAAGCCCTCGAATTGCTGGATGCGCACCTGGATCACGAGATCCTGACGCCCACGCAAGCGGAACGACTTCGCGCGTGGCTGGTGGAACATCCTGAACACGCTGACCAGGCCTTTCGTCGAATCGTGGTCCACGGTTTCCTGCGCGAAGGTCTGCAATACTCGGCGCTGCCCGCGCCAGTCGGTGGGGAACTGCGCGACGAACCGAATCTTGAGTCACAACTGCTGCGAGGCGAACTGATCACCATTGATGTTGGTGATCATGCCCACCTCGACAAGAAGCGGCGCTGGATGTCGCTGCCGTGGTTGTTTGCAGTAAGCATTGTGATCAGCCTCTGCGGTGTGGCGGGCTGGTTCGTATTCAATGCCATGTGGTTGCCCAGCAAACCAGCAGGTGGACTGTGGGTCTACGAAGGGTTCGACTATCCGCCGACATCTCCCCCTGCTCCTTTGGGGGACGGTAACAAGTGGTCGACTTCGGGCGGGATGCAGGGTTTGGCGGGTGGATCTGGCTGGGCAGAACCTTGGGAAGAAACGGCAGTGAAGGTTTCCATTCTGATCGCTGACGTGCAGGCCAATGCGTGGCGCGCGAGCGACATGCGAAAATTCGGTCCACTGGGATATACCGACGCGCAGGGCCACGTGCTGAAGTCGACAGGAATCCAGCTTCGGACAGCAGCCGGTCCCACAAGTGCCACATCGCGATTGCTGAACGTCGCGGCATTTCCCACGAACTTATTGGATGAACACGGCTTGGGGCGCGACGGAGCAGTGCTGTGGATCAGCTTCCTCGCTCAATCGTTCGACGGTCGCGGCCTGAGTAATTTTTCGTACGTGCAGCTGGGCACCGACGCGGCGGGACTTCGTGTGGGCAAACTGGCTGCCGTTCCGTCAGGGAACTGGTCCGCGTGTGGAATTCTGGATGGTGCCGAAACGAATGTGCGCTGGAGCGATACGCCTTCCGGTCAACCCGTTCTGATGGTCACCCGTATCACATTTCGACCGGGGGACGAAGAGGCCGACATCTGGATCAACCCTCGCCTCGAAGTGGAACCAGAGACCAACGCAGCCACATTGCACGTCCTTGTTCCAAACTTTCGGTGGAATCAACTGTCGATCAGAAGCCGTTACTCCACGGACTTTGATGAACTCCGCATCGGTGGCAGCTTCCGAGACGTGACGCCGGTACGCTGAAGGGCATCGATCGATTTTATTGAAATGATGTCTCCGTACTCGGCCAGGATATCCCTGCGAAGGCAAACGACTCACAATGAAC
>CBIHQO010000111.1:0-11881 GCA_966211735.1 uncultured Schlesneria sp. | reverse complement strand
AGCGATTGCCAATCTGGCTTTGCTGCGAGGCATGGTCGGCCGGCCGAATGCGGGCCTGTTGCCAATCCGCGGACATTCAAACGTGCAGGGAATCGGCTCTGTCGGCGTGACGCCGAAACTCAAGGACGCCATTTTCAATAAGTTGCAGTCCGAGTTCGGGATGACTCTGCCGACGACAGCAGGGCTCGACACCATGGCCTGCATGGAAGCGGCCGAACGTCGCGAGTTGAAATTTGGATTCTGCCTCGGTGGGAATCTGTACGGCTCGAATCCCGACGCTGAGTATGCAAAGCACTCGCTCGACCAGCTTGAAATGCTGGTCTATCTGAATACGACGTTGAACACGGGCCACGCTCATGGATTGGCTGATGAAACGATTATCCTGCCAGTGCTGGCTCGCGATGAAGAGCCGCAGGCAACGACTCAGGAATCGATGTTCAACTACGTCCGCCTCAGTGACGGCGGTCCGTCACGGCATGTCGGTCCGAAGAGTGAAATCGAAATCATCGCCACGATCGCCCAAGGGGTCTTAGGTCGCAGTGGGCCGATTGATTGGCAATTGATGCAGGACACCAACCGCATTCGTGATGCGATCGCGCGAGTCGTGCCCGGCTTCGATGAGATCAAGACGATCGGTGAGACGAAGAAAGAATTCCAACTCGCGGGACGGACGTTTTATACGCCCGAGTTTCCGACGAAAAATGGGCGAGCACAATTGCGGGTGCATTCCTTACCGGAATTGGCGGGAGAAGGTGACGAACTGCGTCTGATGACGATCCGTAGCGAGGGGCAATTCAACACTGTCGTTTATGAAGACTACGATCTGTATCGCGGGATCGAGGGACGTAACGTGATGCTCATTCATCCTGACGATATCGCTCGTCTGGGTTTTGAACCGGATGAGGCGGTCACCGTTTCGAGCGTCACTGGAACCATGCGGGGGATTCAACTCGCGCCATTTCCCAAGATCCGCCCTGGTAACGTCGCGATGTATTATCCTGAATGCAATGTCTTAGTACCGCGCTCGTCGGACCCTCGATCCAGAACGCCGGCGTTCAAGTCGATCCCGGTGACGCTTCATGCGTCGGTGCCATTGCCATTGGAGTCAGCTCCGATTATCCGCTGAGATCACTTGGCCCGAACGTCAACGCAAGCAATCTCTTCGTCGTCTCGCAGGTATAACTTGCCATTCGACAAGGCGGGTGCCTGACGTGTGGGGCCAATCAGCTTGATGCGTCCGATTTCTTCGAAGGCCGTAGGGGTCAGTTTCACCATGACCAGTTCGCCACTCATGGTCGCGATCAACAACTTGCCGTCGGCGGCGATCATGTTTCCTTTGCCGAAGCGAGATTTCTGCCAGACGCGTTTGCCCGTCTCTGCGTTGATGCAGGTGAGATGAGTCACCGGTCCCGCCGCTCCGACATTGTCGAATCCATACAGGTGACCATCGCTCAGGATCGATGTCTGCCATTCATTTCGCAGGACGCTTTGAGAGCCCTGTGAAGTCCATGCCTCGCCGACCTGCGTCTGATCTCCTGATCCTTTGAAGGACAGCATCACGCATCCGTGATTTTCGCCGGACGAAATGAAGACCTGATCTTTGAACGCGACCGGAGTGACAATGTTACAGTTAAAGTTGGTCTCGTAAGGGAAACGCCACAGTTGTTTGCCCGACTCGGGGATCAATCCGATGGCGGATTCGCCCGTGAAGACGACTAGTTGTTTGTGGCCGGACAATTCCAGCAGTGCCGGCGATGAATAGCCCGCCGCATCGTCACCCGATTTCCACGCCTGCTTGCCGGTCTTCGTGTCATAGGCCACGACTGAAGCGCCTGGTGCTCCCGCCGTGACGACGACGTTGTTTCCGACGACCAAAGGCGAAGAGGCCATGCCATATTCAGCGATGGTCCCCTGAGAGTCTGTGATCACATCGTGCGACCAGATCGGCTTGCCATCCGCCAAGTTCAACGCCGCAAGGATGCCTTCGCCCGTGAAGACAAACACACTGTCTCCCGCGATGGCTGGTGTCGCCCGGGGACCATTCCCCATGCCATTTTTGTAGGCAGGACCAAGAGGTGTCTGCCATTGGGTCTGGCCAGTCTCCGTATCTAGAGAGGTCGCCCATTGTTTTCCTTGTCGTTGGACAAGCGTGATCACGTGACCGCGGCTGATGGCAAATCCAGACATTCCCACGCCGCCTGGGACTTTCCAAGTGACCTTGGGACCTTCCTGCGGCCACTCGTTCAGAAGACCGGTCTCGCTGGAGATTCCATTGCGAGCCGGGCCGAGAAACTGTGGCCATTCGTTCTTCGCTGCTGCGTCTTGCGCGACGGTCGTCGATGAAATCAGCGCGCCCGAGATCAGAGCCATCAACAGTCGAAATGCTGAACCGTCCCTCAAAAATCCGTTCATGAGTCGTCCTTCAGGTCGTGAAGCCGATCGTCCCGCCGTGGAATGCGAGACTATCGTGCTGAATTCGACACGCAGCAGCAACCAAATTGAGGAAACTGCCTTTGCGATGCGTCAGACGTTCACGCCAGCTCGCTTCAATGCCGCGTCGAGCGAACCGTGTAAATCGGTGTACGGTTCGCTGCGAGGGGGCATGCTGCGGACGTTCATCGTGACTTCCTGCTGAGGGAACGGAATGTCGATTCCAGCCGCGCGGAAGCGATCGTGAATCATTGTGTTCAGTTCGTGAGTCGCCTTCTGACGATCCTTCAACGTGGGCAGGAAGGCTCGCATCTGGAAGACCAGGGCACTGTCACCCAACTCTTCCAGGGATGCCGTCGGAGCAGGATCTTTGAGAATTGATGGATGTTCCGAGGCGATCTTCAGCAGCAATTCACGCACTTTGTTGGGATCGGATCCATAGGCGACTCCCACCTTCACCGCGACGCGATTGACGCTGTCGCTGAGCGTCCAGTTCAGCAGGTTTCCAGTGATGAACGACTTGTTCGGAACGATCAGTTCCTTACGATCGCCGTCGACGAGTGTCGTGGCGCGGAAGCGAATCCGCGAAACGGTGCCGGTGGTGTCCCCGATCGTAATCACATCGCCGACTCGCATGGGTCGTTCAAACAGCAGGATGATCCCCGACACAAAGTTGGCGAAGATTTCCTGCAATCCGAAGCCCAACCCGACCGACGCCGCGGCGACCAGCCACTGCACACTATTCCAGCCGATCCCGATCTCATTGAAGGCCAGGACGATACCTGTCGTAAAGATGACGTACCTCACCAGACACGTCGTTGCAAAACGAATTCCCGAATCGACGGAGAGGTGCTCGAGCAAGATAACCTCCACCAATCCCGGCACATTGCGGCCGGCGATGATGGCGATCGACAGAATCAACGTTGCCAGCCCGAGGTTTGCGACGGTGATCGGCATCGGCCGCTTCACAATTTGAACAACTTCCTTGTCGGTCGCGTCTTTGGAAGTGACAACCTCTTCTACAGTCGTCTGCCACAGCGTCAGGTGGTCAAGAATATTCAGCGCTGGTGTGACGTCAGCCCAGATGAACCATAAACCAATCGCGGCCAGCGTGAGTAATCCCGTATCCAACAGGCTGCGGACCTGGGTGACGATCTGGGTCAGATTCAAGCGGAAGTCAGGCCACGTCCAGCGTGGGAACAGAAACGGTGAATGAGCATCCGCACCGGGGTCCCGACTGGCCCCGACGATCGCCTGCAGTTCTTGAGCCTGGAGCACAGCCATGCGACGGCGTTCCAGCGTGATCCAGCGTCGAACTGTCCCACGCAATAACACCAATGCCAGTACCAGCCACGCACTCGATTGGATACGCCAGGTGAGTTGCAGCGCAGTGTAGAAGTAACCGCTCCAGCACAGGACCAGCAACCCCAATGGGATGGCGACCGTCATGAACGATCCGAATCGCGACAGTCGCTTGACCCAGACTTCTTCTTCGGTCTCTTGCTTACGTCGAGGATCTTGAGGAACTGCTGGCGGGACTGCCGCCGCATCAGGTTGTGTTTCCTCAAAGCGTGGGAAAGCGCGATGGCTGAAGAAGGCCAGCAATCCCACAAAGATCAAAAAGTCCACTCGCCCCAAAGTATCGAGCCGCTGTTCGTCGGACGTTGCTTCAACCATGCCCACAATACCGACCAGCGCGATCCCCGCTGGAACGAACCAGTGGAGGTGGCGGCGAAGTCGGACCAAGGCACTCGCTGACCAGTCGAAATGCTTCTCGCAGAGGCCGCCGCGCGCCACCATCAGGCGCAGCAACTCCAGCGAAGCCGCGAAAACAGCAGCGCGACGCAGACCGAGAGCAACGGCATGGACAAATTGTGACGTTGAAGCACAGTGGTCCAATCGCCAGCTCAAAAATCCCAGCGCGGCGGGAACAAAGGAGGCCAGCATCACCGTCACAACGATCGCTTGCAGCGTGGGAAGCATGTCACGGCAACTCGGATCCGCAGCTCCCATTCCGGCCAACCGCAATCGACTTTGCAGTGTCCATCGAGTTGCAATCCACAACAGAAATCCGGCCAGTGCAAAAGCGTAAGGGAGCGGCTCGCGTTGAAAGTTGACTTGCAGTGCGTCAACAACCTTCCCCCAGTTGGCTCCGTCAATCAACCAGGACGCGTTAGCGACGGCGCGCGAGACTTGTGGTCTCCCGAAAATCGCGCCGGTCCGAATCCACAGCACGCGTTCGTCGATGTAGGCCGCATATTTTTGGGTGAGGTCAAGCAACTTGCGCTCATCGTTGTCGAGTAACACCAGCTTTTCAAACGCCGTACCATAGTCCGCATTCAGAAGCTCGATCAGTTCGGTTCGCTGCTCGAGCAGTGGCCGAATTTCGACAGCCAGTTTTTCGATCACTGCTGGATTCAACGGCTTCACGCTCGATTGTGGGGACGCTGACTCTTCGCCGACCAATTCCCTGGCGGTCTTGATCGCCGCCTCGTCTAGTTCCTGCAATACGGTCAGTTCGG
This sequence comes from uncultured Schlesneria sp., assembly GCA_966211735.1. Classification (GTDB taxonomy): domain Bacteria; phylum Planctomycetota; class Planctomycetia; order Planctomycetales; family Planctomycetaceae; genus Schlesneria. The sequence goes on along the minus strand of CBIHQO010000111.1, from coordinate 6,929 downwards.
CCTCGATTTGAAAGAGTCGCATCCGCGTCTGACGGACCTTTTCTCCGCGGAGAGCCAATCGCGAGTGCAGACTGCGCGTGTCACTAATCTTGGCTCGTTGTTGACGCAGCAGCAGACCGATCGATTCCGTCAGCCCAACCGCTTTCTCCATCGTTTGAGACTGTTCGAACTCCGCCTTGAGGTCGTTGTATCCTTGGCGGGCGGCATCAAGTCGCTCGTTTGTGTTGTGTAATTCGGTGGTGAGGTCATGGCTCTCCTTGGCCAGATCCAGATTGGTTTGTGCAATCGGGTTGAGAGGCATTTTTGTCTGCGCCACTACCAACTCCGCCGCATGCACGCGCTGATCGGCTTCACTGCCACGTCGCTTGTCGATGGCGTCTTGAATCAGCTGAGCCTCGGCGTCCGCGATCGCCAGTTCTTTGGTCGACACGTCGCGTTGCATGCGCAATAGATCGTTAGCAGCGTCAGATTCGCACCAGGTCTGCTCAGCTCGCAGAGCGGTCCGCTCTTCCATCGCTCGCAGTTTGCGGACTTTCAGCAGAGTTTCCAGCGCGGCGGTCAGCTCACGAGGTTGATCTTGCGGCGGGGGCGCATCGATTTCTTCTTGAATCGACGTCAGCCGTTCGTCGATTTCAGCGAGCTCATGCGTGATCTCTTCCAGACGCGTCTTGCGGGCAGCAAGTTGACGCTTGATCGCTTCCGCATTGGCTCGCAATCCGTGTTCGGGATCGTCGATGTGTTGGCGACGTTCTGCAAGCTGTCGCTCCAGGATGTCGACATCCTCGGTGGCGGAAACGGTCAGGAGCGGGGCATCGGGCAATGCAGCCAGTTTCAGTTTGGCCTGCTCAAGGTCGCCAGCGACCGTGTTCATGCGCTGCAGATACGATTTGGCAGCCACAGCGGCTTCGTCCGCAATCTCGAATCGTTCGATCGCCGACTGGTAAGTTTCAATGACGGACTTTTTGACCTTCAGTGGCAGATCCGTCTCGGACTGCGCATGCTTCAGTCGCATCTGCAACTCAGCCAGCGTCAACTCGCCTTCTGATCCCACGTTTTGACCGAGCGCATAGTTAAAGACCGCTAGAATCGCAAAGCAGACTACGCCACCGAGAGAGACCCGTCGTCGCCCAACCATCATCGCATCCCTGCTGAAGATCAATTACTCGTCCGGGGCGAGGTATGGCAGAATCTGCCGAAACGGTCAACAGGTTTCACGCGCGAAAGTACCGAGGCGTGGGCGGTTGTTGTCAGTCGCAAGTATTGAATGGGAAAATGGTTACACGCGTGCGCTGTCTGTGCCCGCCGTTCGCTGTCATTGGCGAAAGTGTTTCGTCTGCTTGAGCCTGGCGCGTCGGGGATTCGATCTTCGATCACTCTGCCAGCAGTGTCTGCAGGTGGCAGGCGACGGATTCGGCTAACCTCTTCACGTTGTAGCCTCCCTCCAGGCAGCTCACGATTCGGCCCTTGCAATGGGCATTCGCTACTTGTTGCACGAGTTTCGTGAGCGTTTCGAAGTCTTCAGTCTGCAGACCCAGCGACCCGATCGGATCTTCGGCGTGCGCGTCGAATCCTGCGCTGATCAAGATCAACTGCGGCCTGCATTTCGTGGCGGCGTCGTTCAGTAGTGATTCGAACTGGGTTAAGTAGTCCTTCCGTGATGTCCCGAAGGTTACCGGCAGGTTGAACTTCGTCGCCAGCCCTTTTCCCGTGCCTGTTTCGTCTTTCGCCCCCGTGCCGGGATAAAACGGAGATCGATGCGCGGACAGAAACCAGACGTCCTCACGTTCGTAGAAAATATCCTGGGTCCCGTTGCCGTGATGCACGTCCCAGTCGATCACCAGCACGCGATCAAGTTTGTGCTGTTTGATGGCATAGTCCGCTGCCACGGCAATGTTGTTGAACAGGCAGAATCCCATTGCGTCGTGAGCCAGCGCGTGATGTCCCGGGGGACGGACGAGGCAGAGGGCCGACTTGTCCGGCCCCTTCAGTACCGCATCGACCGCGGCCATCCCAGTTCCCGCCGCGCGACAGGCCACGTCATAGGATTCGCGCGACATGAACGTATCTTGTTCGATCCAGCCGCCGCCCGCTTTCGCATATTCTTCAACGCGGCCGATATACATGACCCCATGAATGCGTGACAGTTCTTCGACAGTCGCGACTCGTGTGGCCGCGGGCCGACATTTTGCGGCGAGACCTGTGCGAGCCAACTCCTCCGTGATCGACAACAACCGCTGAGGGCGTTCGTTGTGCGTTCCTGTCTTATGCTGCAGGAAGGCATCGTCCGTGTACAGGATTGTCATGCGAGACTGCCGTTCTCGTGGGCTCGGTCAGAAGATCAACGATAGAAAGTCTGGCAGGGACGCGTTGAATCGACAAGTGGATTCAGACTGTTTTCGATTAGCCCTGTCAGGTAATCGAACTGTCAACGTGTTGAGGGTCAAAACGAAACTCCTTGTTCGATCGAATGATCCGATCGAACGAGGGGATTCGATTTATCAAGCAATCTCAGGATTGCGCGGTCTTCATCGCAGCACCCAGGATCTGGCTGGTGCTTGGACGCATCACGAGTTGTTGGATTGAACGCTGGCCAGAATCGGGCAGACTCGACCGCACCGGACTTTGCCGAATCATCCGGTCGTACTTGATCCCGGAACCTTGAGTAACACGACAGAAACCGCCAGCGGGCTGCACTTTCCGCAACACGCAATCAACAAATCGGCGGATTTCAATTCGATCTGATGGGATGAGTGGATAGTCACTTCGGGATAGTGGATAGTGTGCCGCAGAACGACCGCCTGTGCCTTCCAGCTTGACAATTTAGTGACTTCATCATGGACGCTCAATACACTGTTTTGGCTCGCCGATTTCGCCCGCAGACTTTTACGGAAGTTGTCGGCCAGGAACGAATTGCTCAAACGCTCCGTAACGCGATTCGCGAAAACCGAGTCGCGCACGCTTATCTGTTTACGGGGGCTCGCGGCGTTGGAAAAACGTCGATGGCGCGTATCTTCGCCAAAGCCCTGAACTGTCCCAATGTCGATGCCGACGGCGTCCCTTGTAACAACTGTGAAATCTGCAACGGCATCAGTGCCGGGCAGGATGTCGACGTCTCGGAAATCGACGGTGCATCCAACCGCGGGATCGATGATATCCGCTCGCTACGAGCGAACGTCGGCGTGAAGTCGATGCGATCGAAGTACAAAGTGTACATCATCGACGAAGTTCACATGTTGACGAAAGAGGCGTTCAACGCCCTGTTGAAGACGCTGGAAGAACCGCCGCCGCTGGTCAAATTCATCTTCTGCACGACGGAACCGAACAAGGTTCCCGACACGATTCTGTCGCGTTGCCAGCGGTTCGATTTTGGCACGATTTCGACCTATAACATCAAGTTACGATTGGGGCAGTTGGCCGAAGCGGAGGGGTTTGAAGTTGATCCCGATGCACTGGAACTGGTGGCCCGTCGCGCTGCCGGATCCATGCGAGACAGCCAGTCGCTGTTCGACCAGTTGCTGGCATTTGGGGCCGAAAAGATCACTTCGGCCGATGTTCACCGCTTGTTGGGGACCGCTCCCGATGACCGTGTTGTCGGGATCATGAACGCGATGATCGACCGGGATCGTGCGGGGACTTTGCAGCGCCTTGAGGGAGCGCTCGATGAAGGCGTGCAGCTCGAAGCACTGACGGATCAGTTCATTGGTTATTTTCGAGATCTCATGGTCACTGCGTGCGGAGCGAGTGACGCCCCACTCCTCAGCGTTGGTGCAGATCAACGACCAACATTGTTGGTGCAGGCATCGAAGTGGGGGCTGCAGACGATCGTCGCAGCAATGCAGATCATGGCCGAAACAAAGGCGCGCATGCAGCGCGTCACGTATGGTCGCGCCCTCGCGGAACTCGCGTTGGTCCGGATCTCGATGCTCGAAGATTTGGACCGGATTGACGATCTTGTCGCGAAGCTCAGGGGAGGTGCCGGAGCGGGCCTGCCGCACACGCCGCCTCGGTCGCTGACAGTGGCTCGAGAATTACCTCCAACGGATGTTGCAGGCGAAAAAAAAAATGACGTAAATCGACCGGATCGGTCTGAAATTGCGCAGGTTGCCATCGATTCAGACGTGACCGAGGCGTCAGAAGGAGCCGAGGTCGTTAGTCCCGCAACGTCGCAGGCCCCTTTGATTGATTGGAAACCCGGTTGCGAAAACGAGTTGCATGCGGCCGTTTTATCCCGCTTGAACGACATGACCGGCGCTCATCTGAAACGCGTGGCAAAGACTGCAATTTCTGGGCCAAGTCAGCTGGATTTTTTGTTCCCAGCGAACTATGATCTTGATCGACGCCTGTGTGACCGCCCGGAAGTGGTGAGTCGACTCGAACAGATTGTTTTCGAATTGGTCGGAAAACGGGTTCGAATTCGTTTTCACCTGACTGACGCGGTTGCTGCGGAACTCAAAGCGGCGCCCACGTCAGCCAAGGTTCCCGCGAAATCACGCGTCGTGGAAGAGACGGACGATCCCTATCTCCAAGAAATGATGGATGTGTTTGGAATCAAGGGATGGAAAATGCAATCCCATGCGGCCGACGACAAGGCCGGGGCGGAGGGTTAAAGCCATGCTGAAAGAATTCGCAGCCGTTGCGTCCATGCTGAAACAGGCACAAGGGATGAGCGGCAAACTTCAGGAAGTCAAAGATCGGATCGCCAACCTGAAGAGTGTCGGTGAGGCTGGGGCAGGGATGGTCACTGTCGAAGTCAGCGGCGCGATGAAAGTCTTGAGCTGCCGAATCGATGCGACGCTATTCCAGTCTGGTGATCGTGAAATGGTGGAAGAACTGGTCTGTTCCGCCACCAATCAAGCGTTCGACAAAATTCGTGAAGCTCAGATGGCAGAGATGCAGGCAGTGACGGGAGGGATCGATATCCCCGGTCTGTCGTCAGCCATGTCTGGTCTGGGATTGTAGTTCAATGGTTATGAGGTTGCTGGAAACGTCCAGTCCTCGGTGAGGTCAAATAACACGGATGGCGAAGTTCGAAGAGTCTACTGGGCACCCCTACGGTAAAGCTGTGGGAAACCTGATTAACCGGCTGGCATCGCTGCCCGGGATTGGTCGCAAGTCGGCGGAACGCCTGGCAAACCATTTGCTGTCGTGCCCCGCAGAGGAAGCCAATTCGCTCGCAGAGGCCATCCGGCAAGTCAAGACGCGAGTCCACAACTGTTCTGTTTGCTTCAACCTGACAGAGAACGATCAATGCGACATCTGTGCGGACTCGCGCCGAGATCACCACGCGGTGTGCGTCGTCGAACAGTCGCGCGATTTGTTGGCACTGGAAGCGGCCGGGATCTTCGGCGGAGTCTACCACGTCCTGGGAGGACGTATTTCCCCGCTGAATGGAATCGGACCCGATGAATTGACGATCAACGCCTTGGTCAAGCGAGTGCGCACCCAGGGAGTTCGAGAGATCGTGATGGCGACGAACCCGACTTTGGAAGGGGATGGAACAGCCCTTTTCATTTCGAATTTGCTGGCCAATGACAATGTGAAGATCACACGACTCGCCCGAGGGATCGCATCGGGAAGTGTGCTGGAGTTTGCCAATCGAGAGATGCTGGCGGATGCCTTGCGGGGCCGTCAGTCGTTTTGAACACCGCAGTCGAATCAGCAGTGACCTTTTCCGCAGGAGCATGCGGGGACAGGGTAAGCGGATGAAACTGCAAACAACTTGCATCGTCCAACACCTTTGATCCGCAACCAATCATGCATCTGAATTTCTCACAACAGATGAAGATGAGCCAGCAGATGAAGCTGGCTCCGCGCATGATTCAATCGATGGAAATTCTCCAGTTGCCATTGATGGCACTGGATGAACGAATCGAACAGGAAATCAGCGAAAATCCTTGTCTGGAACGACTGGCCTCGGACCCCGATGCGCCCGAAGCCGAACACAATCGCGAGGAGGCCCGGGAAGAGGCGGCCGAAAAAAGCGTTGGCGAAGAAATCCTGCAGGTCGATTCGAACAATAACAACGAAGCAGACTTTGAACGCCTGCTGGAGATCTCTCAGGATTGGCCCGAAGACAACTACACTTCCGGCAGCAAGCCATCCTCCAACCGAATGGAAGACGATTCGGACCGCCAGCACGACATGATCTCGAATGTCTGCGAGAAGCCGCAATCGCTGACCGAGTACCTGTTAGAACAGTTTTTCTACTTTAACTCCCCAGTCGAAGTGCAAGACTTCGGTGAGTTCCTGATTCAAAATCTGGATCCGAATGGGCGTTTGTCACAGTCGCTGCCCGAACTGATTCAGGTCTACGGTCGACCGATTTCACCGACGGATGCTCAAGCCGCCTTGCACTTGATTCAACGCCTCGATCCGCCCGGTTGTGGTGCCCGCGATTGGCGTGAATGCCTGCTGTTGCAGGTCACTGAAGAGACTCCGCATCGCGATGTGCTGACGACATTGATTACGTCTCACTTCGAAGACCTGGCTCAAAATCGACTGCCACTCATCGAACGCAAGACAGGGTATTCGATCCCGATCATCAAAGAGGCGTTCGAAGAACTGAAGAAACTGGATCCATATCCCGGCAAGGGTTTTGAAGCGCGCCCGGCTCAGGCCGTCACTCCCGATGTCTTCGTCGATAAGACGGCGGATGACAAGTGGATTGTCCGACTGGAAGACGAATACACGCCGCGACTGCGCATCAGCAAACGCTATCAGGAAATGCTGAAGGCGGGGGTCGATGCCAAAACCAAGGAATACATCAAGCGCAAAATCGACTCGGCCAAGTGGCTGATCGAGAGTATCGAGCAGCGTCACAACACGCTGAAGCGGGTCGCACAAGCCATCGTCGATCGCCAGAACGGGTTCCTCGAATACGGCCCTGAAGCGATCTCGCCACTGAAGATGCAAGAGATCGCGGATGTGGT
>CBIHQO010000110.1:0-11902 GCA_966211735.1 uncultured Schlesneria sp. | reverse complement strand
CTCATTTGTGCCGTTGATACGTCGAACTGCATTATTCGAACCTCAGAAGATCATCTCGTCGCCACCATCGGCACCAAGGACTTGATCATTGTGCATACGCCGACCGCCACGCTGATTGCTGACCGACGCGACGAGGGGGCCATCAAGCAATTGATCGCTGAACTCGAACGTCGCAACTTGCGGGACTTCCTATGACGTTGTGCTCGTTCATACTTTGTGTCTACTGACGCGACTCCGGTGATCTTGTTCGCGGCCCATCGACAGGACTTGGTTATGAGTGATGAGACTCTGTCTGCGGGTCCGAAGCCAACGATCGTGCGACACGCGATTGTCGGCGTCACGACATTGATGGCAGTCCTGTTGTATCTCGACAGATTTGCGGTGGGGATCGCGGCCACGTTTATCAGCGAGGATCTGCGAATGTCGCAGAACCAGATGAGCTGGTTCCTGAGCGCTTTCTTCTGGTCTTATGCACTTGCGCAGGTCCCCGCCGGTTGGCTCAGCGATCGGTTCGGCGCTCGCCGAATGCTGGCACTCTACATACTTGCGTGGTCGGTCTTTACAGGTTGGCTTGGGTTTGCACAGCAGGTCTGGCTGATACTGTTGCTGCGTTTGCTGTGTGGAGTTTCGCAGGCCGGAGCGTATCCGACAGCGGGCGGATTGATTCGAGTCTGGTTCCCACTCACGCGACGTGGTGTCGCCAATTCCATCGTCGCCCTCGGTGGACGAGCGGGCGGTTTTCTTGCTCCCATCCTCACGGCGATGCTGATTGTCTATTTCAGTCACGACGCTGATCCCATGCGATTCGACCACTCCGATATTGTGAACGACCGGAATTTTGTGATGGCGTTTCAAACGAAATCGGGTAGTCCTCGAGCGGAAATTGTCGAGCGACTGAAATCACGATTCTCGGATTCAGTGCAGGTCTCTCTGGAACAGGAAGTCGCTACGCAAGTCGCGGCGAAGAAGTCGAAATCTGTGGTTCCGTTCACATCGGACGCACCATGGTTCAAAGAATTGATCGGCCAACTCTCGGGCCAGTTGAAGGCAACGGATCTGTATCAGGGACTAGACCTCACGCGGCTTAAGCTGGTTCCCGAAGCTCGCGAACTTGTGCAGAAACAATCCGGCGGGGCAGCCCTCGCTACAGACGAGGTTCTTCGCCTGAATCGATTCGTGACCGAGGCTTCATTTCCCAATTCGGTCAAGCAGTTTCGTGGGGCCGGTTGGCGACCTGCGATGATCGTTTACGGTTTGATTGGCATCGTTGTCGCGATCGCGTTTTACATTGTGGCGCGAGATCTGCCGAGCTTGCATCCCTGGTGTAACGCTGCTGAAACTGAGTTTATCGAACGCGATTCGGACACCAGAATCGTTGCGGAAGAACAGCCTCCCTTTCCCATGATCCCGATACTGACGGACATGGGTTTGTGGGCAAACAGTCTGATGCAGACCTTCACCAATATTGGCTGGCTGTTTGTCGTGACGTGGTTGCCTCGATATCTCGATCAGGTCCACGGAGTTCCATTGAAGTGGCAGGCTGTGATGACGGCAATCCCGACTGGAGCGGGTGTTCTAGGAATGTATTTGGGCGGATGGTGGACAGATGTCGCGACGCGGCATTTTGGGAAAAAATGGGGCCGCCGATTGCCGATCCTGGCGACCAGGTTCACTGCGGGAGCTGGTTACGCGATCTGTCTGGCACTGAGCCTTTGCGTCGTACCAGGGCCAGTGTGGCTACCTTGGTGTTACGTCGTGGCTCTTTGTCTGATGTCGTTTTCCGTTGACATGGGTAACCCTGCAGTCTGGGGCTATGCCCAGGATGTTGGCGGCAAGTTCACCGGTTCCGTGCTTGGCTGGGCGAACATGTGGGGCAATCTTGGGGCGGCGGTGGCTCCGCTGATTTACCATGCGGTGCTGGGTGAGGATCCACGGATTGTTGATTGGACGATGATGTTCGGGGTTTGCGGGCTGGCGTTCGTACTGTCCGGGCTCTGCTCATTCCTGATGGACTCGACAAAGCCTCTCTTGCAGGCGACTAAGAAATGAAACAACCCGACCTGCAAGAGGGCAGGTCGGGTTGACGTGTCGGTAAGAATGAAGGTGGTTGGTTGCTCCACTAGGATGCTTGCTACGGTGGAGCGCCGTGAACGAGAGCGTGCCATTGATGCTGTTCCGGTCGCCATAGTTCCACAGACCATCGTGGAGTCATTTCATTCTCCTTCAGGTTGGGCCGCCATCGGCGGTCGGACAAAAAGAACACCAAAACCAACGACATCCTCGAACTCCACTCGAATCACGCTTTCAAGACACAGCCACTGTTCATGGCGGCGCCTCGCGCATTGCCCTGCACTCAAACTCGCGTCAACTGCCCGGCGGCAGGCTTGGGGGACCCCACCACGAGGGAACATCCATGAACGTCATAAACGTTTCATTCCAGAGGAGAGGCTGCAGAAGCGTTGACCCACACAGCAAGTGTGCGCTCCAGCTTCTGGTCTGCCAGCGATGAAGGCAGAGAAAGATCGCTTTTGGAATCATTGCGAGTGTAGAGGCGCTGAGATCGCGATAACCCGCCAAGTTTAGCTTGTCGTCAATGACAACTTAACCACCGTGCGCAAGGCATGGCTGAAGACGCTCAATGTAGACGGCACACGGAGTGCCGTCCACATTGGCTCAGCATTGATGTCGAAAGGTCATTCGAGATTCCAGTGAGCAGAATCGTGCAAGTTGACTTATCGCAGCGCTTCCAATGCCGTCAGCCGCATCGCCGACAGGGAAGGGATTAGACCGCCGATAAACCCCATCACGATCGAAAGCAGCATTCCTAACGCCAAAGTACTGAAGTCAACGGTCATCCGTAAGACGATGAATTTCCCGCCGCCTGCCCCGCTTTAAATAACGCTGCTCGCTGTCGTACCTTCGGACAGCGAGCCTATGGAACAGCCAACCAGCCCGCCAAGATTTCCCAGCGCGATCGATTCAAACATAAACGACACCAGGATCTGCCAACGTTTATAGCCCATCAACCTAAGCACCCCGATATCGCGTGTTCGCTGGCTGATCGCGGCGAACATGGTATTCATGACTCCGAAAACTCCGCCCAAGGACATGATGCAGCAGAGGAATAGGATTGCGACGAGGAACTGCACATTCGTCTGCGTCATCGCCGAGAAATATGTCGTCTCCACCTGCGGGCTTAGCCGGGCTTTGGTGTATTCGTTGGCGAAGAAGTCCCGCAACATTTCCGCGCCCCAGGCGTCATCACTGGTCGGACGTTTAACAACTTCGAGTATCGGCTTGGGTAGTGTTGGATCGGCGGCTCGCTCAGCGAGTGCTTTCTGATAAGACTCTTCGGCCTTTTTCTGACGTGCGACAAGGTACTCTTCGCGCTGGGCCTTTCGGAAATCTGGATCGGCGCGTAGCACGAAGGTGGTGTAGTTTGGTTTGCCAAACAATGCCCCGATCTGAGATTGCTTGGTCCAGACTTCCGAGTCGTAGAGCGATCCCGTCGATTCCATGACACCAGTCACCACCCATTGCCGGCCACCAACATCGAACAGGTCCCCGACGTCGAGTCGTTCCTTGTTCTTCGCCGTGGCGAGCGCGGCGGGTTTCCGGTCGCTTCCCAAGTCGCTCGCGATTCCATGTCCCAGGACAACTTCAATCGCGGTTTCACCCCCTTTGCCGACCTCGCGAACGCCGGCATCAGAAAACCACTCGCTGCCCGCCCCCAACTTCATTCCGTGAACGAGTGCCGACATGGAAGGATCATCTACGCCGCGGACCTGCAGAAATCGACGAGTCGGTCGGCCTGGCTTGTGGTCGACAATCGGCTGGACGACATTCAGATAAGTCTCACGGCTGACCATCGCTTTACCATCACGTTTGAGAATTCCCTCTTGAGTTTCCAAGTCCGTGGCGTCGGCGAATCCGAGGTTGCTGAAGATCTCGTCGGTGGATCCTTCTGATAGAATCAGGATGTTTCCCGGCTGACCCGTGGAATCGGTCATCGCATACATGCCGTTGACGAAGGCCAGCATCACTGTTTGCAGACCGATAACCAGCGTGAAGGCCAAGGCGGTCATCAACGTCGTCACCCAGCGGATGCGAAGATTCAAAAGGTTGTAGCTGAGCGGCACTTTGCCGATGAAAACCAAAGTAAGAATCGCTACCACAACAAAACTAAATACGCCCAGCAAGATGGGCGAGTCCGTGGACAGATGCCAGGGAGCGGCAGCGAAGGTATTCAGTTCAAGCATTGGATATTTCTGTCAAAGTGAGCGGCGTGAAGTTTCATAGCGACGTGGCGCGCGTCTATGTGACTCGTGCGAAGACATCGGAAACTTTGACGGACCGCGCCTGCCAGGCCGGGTAAAAGCTGCCCACGAAAGCCGTGGCGGCGCCCATGGCTGCTCCCCACCACAATGCATCAATGGGGACGGCAAATTTGGGGAAGAAGGCAATGCGAAAGGGAAGGCCACCCCAGATGCCATTGACCAGCCCATAAGTGAGCGCCGCACTCAGCAATCCGGAGAGGACTCCGACCAGCAACGCCTCAATCAGGACCAACGACAAGATCTGGTTTGGATGGAAACCCAGGACTTTCATCACGGCAAATTCAAGCTGTCGCTCACGGACACTGATGCTGATTGCGTTGGAGATGACGAGCGACAAGACCAGCATGCAAGCGGGGGTCATCAGCCACCGCAGAGCCCAGATAATATCACGCCAAGCCTCCAGAAAGGCACCAATCCCAGTGGACGAAGTTTCAATTTTCACGGCGGGGCTGGTGAACGATGGCGATTTCAGGATCTGTTCGGAGACCTTATTGAAGGTCTTGCGATTGCTCAGCCGCAGCCAGACCAATCCCAGCGTTTTCTCGGCCATAGGGTGCGGCTGGTTGTTGTGTGATCGCTGATAGGCATCCAACTGCCGATTGAAGTACTCGCGGCTGATCACCGAACTATCGGCATAGCGGGCAGGCTCCTTAGGGAACGTGCCCACGATTTCCAACTCGAGATTCAGATCACGATAGTTGCGACCGAAGACGGTGATTCGATCACCGACTCGTTTCTTCATCTTGTCCAGGCGTTCCTGGCCGATGATGATGCCATTGGGGACGTCTTTCATCTTTTGAATCGCGGCCGTCAGCGGCAAAGCGTCTTCGTCCGAGAGCGCATCGACTTCGTCAAGCATGGTTCGTGCTTTCTCGGGTTCCATGACGAAGGCAAAGAACAAGTTCTCGAAACTTCGTTTGGCTGGATTTTCTTCTGTCGAGCCGACGAAGAAACCCCACGACATCGAGTCATCGGGACGCGCGGCATCGGGATCACCAGGGTCGGCTCCGCCTTCGCTGAGCGCCTGCGCATAGGAATAGGGCATCATGCTCGGAATCTGCCATTTCTCCGTGACGATCGCCTTGAGGTTCTTCTGTTTTTCCGTGGTGGATTTGTCGAGTGATGTCAGGACTGTGAACACCAAAGTGACGACCAGCACCATCACCATGGTGCCCAACCCGGTCAGGATGGTGCGGATCAGGTTTCGACGGATGTTTTCAAAAACCAGAAACAGATATTTCATCGGGAGCTCTCCCTGTGACCACGCGAAGCGAAACGATGGCGACGATCTATTTGCCGGTGACCAATTGACCCTTGTCCAAATGAATCTCGCGGTCTGCCCTGGCAGCCGCGCGTGGATCGTGCGTCACGATGATGATTGTCTTGTGCAGGGACTTGCGTAGTTCGCCGAGCAGATCCAGGATTTCGTCGGCCGATTTAGAATCCAACGCTCCTGTTGGTTCGTCTGCCACGAGCAGCGCAGGATCGGTGACAATGGCCCGAGCGATCCCGACTCGCTGCTGCTGCCCCCCAGAGAGTTGACCGGGGCGATGATGCAACCGTTCAGAAAGGCCCACGATATCCAGCGCGGTTAGGACCTGCTTCTTCCGCTCGCTGGCTGAGAGCGGCAGTAGAAGCAGCGGCAGTTCGACATTGCGGAAGGCGGTCAGAACGGGCAGCAGGTTATAGAACTGAAAGACGAAGCCGATACTTCGTGTGCGCCACGAGGCCAGTTGACTCTCTGTCATTGATGAAATCATTTCGCCGCGAACAAAGACTTCCCCTTCCGTCGGTCGATCCAAGCCTGCGATCAGGTTGAGAAGCGTCGTCTTTCCCGAGCCGGATGGTCCCATGAGACCGACGAATTCACCTTCGTTGACTATTAAATTCAGGCCGTTTAAGACATCGACGACTTCGCTGCCGCGGCGGAAAGACTTATGAACATTACGAACGTCAACACATTTGGCACTATCGGTCATTGAGAATTCCTGAGCGATATTGAATCAAAGAGTTCGTTTAGTTGTCGATCGAAGACTGTCCGATTTGACATTGAAGCTGGCCATGGCGCTAATTGTCCGCGCCCGGCTTGGTTGAACTGGTGGCTGACGGCGCCGAACTCGAACCAGGCTTCGGGTCAAGCGTGTGACGCGGTTCGTTCTCTGGGCCACTTTGGGGGGAATCAGAGTTGTAGAAGGTCACGATCGCTCCCATCTCAGGCTTCAAATACATTCCCTCTTCATCCGCGGGGACTGTCAGTCGAACGCGGACAGGCAATGCTCCCTTCGCACGGTCAGCAATCGGCATCAGTCTGGACACGACGCCATCGTAAGCTCGCTTTGGATACGCTTCGGCGCGGACTCGGCACTTCTGTCCTTTGTAAACACGCGAGATGTCGCGTTCCTGAATGCTGAGGTCGACTTCTAGCTTGGAGAGGTCTGCGATGTCGCACAAGCTGTACGAACCATTGAACGCGATGGGATTGACGAGGTTTCCCAATTCCGCGTTTTTCTTCAAGATGGTGCCACTGATAGGGGCGGTGATGATGCAATTGTCTAACCGCCACTTCGCGCGGCGCAACTCGGCTTCGATCTGCTGGGTCTGCGCTTTGGCAGAACGTTTGCGTTCGGCGCGTGCCCCTTCGTCCATCAGTCGGCTGCTGGCCGCGAGTCGCTCGACGCGTTTGGTGAGGGCTCGATATTGAGATTCCGCGGCTTCGAAATCTTCCTTCGAGACGATCTTGCGTTCCATCAAATCCTTTTTGCGCTGAAACTCACGCTCCGACTGAGCGAGATTTGTTTCCGCTTCGGCGAGTTCTGCTTTGGACTGAACCTTTTCGTCCGGCCGATTTCCTTCTTCGACTTCGGCAAGGTTCTGCTTGGAAGATTCCAGTGTGGCTAGAATTCGATCATACTCGGCCTGGTACTCAGTATTGTCGAGCACCGCGAGCACAAAATCCTTCTCGACTTGTTGGCCGGCGTCAAAATTGAGTTCGATGATGCGACCGCTTACCTGCGGGCTGACCAGGATCTGTTGCTCGGGGATGATGTACCCTTTGGATTCCAGCGCGATGTCGCCAGTTGTAGCCGGGACGACTGAGGCAGCATTGCTTTCCGCAGCAGTCGTACTGGTCCCTTTCGACCCGGGCTTCGAATTGACGACCTCGTCGCTTTGCGACTCAAAACGCTGCAGAGGGCTACCGGCATAGAGCAAGTACGCGATAACCACTATCGACAGGCAGCATAGCGCCCAAGGGAGTCCGGCGCCGTTTGAGGGGCGTTTGGATGTCGGCGGCAGTCGCAGCGATTGCACGCGATCAGCAAGCTTAGTCGAAGTTTCTGAAGCCACGGAAACTCTCAAGGCAAATGATAGAGACATGAAACGCGCGACCGACGGCGGAAAAGACCGTCTCGGTTGCAGCATCGACACGTCAAATGATTACAATTCCCTCACAAAAAGCCAGCCGACATGGTGATCCGGTTGGTATCGTTGTTGCACGAGTTTCTCGCATTCGCGATCCACTGTCGACCCGTATTCTCTGACAAAGTGAAAATACAGACGTCATGAAAGACGAAACACTTCAATTTATTCAGCAGGTTTACGGAGTCGAAAACTGGTCCACTGGTTATTTCGACATCAATTCCAAGGGCCACATCATCGTGCGTCCTGGCAAAGATGATCCGCGCTATGTGGATCTAAAAGAGCTTGTTGATCACTTGCTCAACGAGCGGAAATTGACGTTGCCGCTGGTGATCCGGTTTCCTCAACTCCTGACCGCGCAACTTCGCCGACTGTCGAATGCCTATCAGGCGGCGATCAAAGAGTATGAGTTTCGAGGATTGCACTATCCCGTGTTCCCGATGAAGGTCAATCCGCGACGTGAAGTCGTGGAGGAATTTCTGCGAGACAGTTCGCGCTGTCGGGTTGGGTTGGAGTGCGGATCCAAGGCAGAACTTTACGCCGCGGTTGCTCAAGAACAGGCTCCCGATTCACTGATGCTTTGCAATGGCTTTAAAGACGAAGCCTTTATCGAAACGGCGCTGCTGGCTGTTCGCGCTGGTAAGCGGGTGACAATCATCGTCGAAAAACTAAACGAGCTGAAAACTGTTATTCGGCTGGCGCAGAAGAATGGAGTTTCTCCCTGGATTGGTTTGCGGGCGAAATTGTATTCCCGTGGTTCAGGGAAGTGGGCTTCATCGGGTGGCGACGCCGCAAAGTTCGGCCTGACCACATCGGAACTCCTCCAGTGCGTGCGCCTGCTGAAAGAAGCCAAGTTGGATGGTCAGCTAAAACTGCTGCATTTCCACATTGGGTCACAGATCACGGACATCAAACGCGTCAAGAACGCGATGAAGGAAGCTGCCCGAGTTTACTGCAAGCTTCGGCAACTGGGCTGCGGGATCGAATTTCTCGATATCGGCGGTGGATTGGGAGTTGATTACGATGGCTCGCAAACTCGGTTCGAATCGAGCGTCAACTATACCGTGCAAGAGTTTGCGAACGACGTGGTCTACGTGATCAAGGCGGTTTGCGAGGATGAAAATGTCCCGCATCCGCACTTGGTGACAGAGAGCGGCCGCTTCATGACCGCCTACCATACTGTATTCATTACCTCGATCCGCGATGAGATCGAAACATTTGCGGAAGACGAAGCAGAGGTCACCGTCGACGATGATGATCCCCAGGTTATTACAGAACTAAAAAATCTGTGCGATTCGATCAACGGCAAAAATTACGCGGAGTACTACCACGACGCGCTGGAGCACAAGGACGAACTGCATACTCAGTTTAATCTGGGCCTGATCAGTCTTGAAGATCGGGCGAAGGGAGAGGTTTTGTTTTGGGAGACCTGCGCTCGCGCCCTGGACGAGTCAGAGGTCGATGCGTTTCCAGACGAAGAGTTTCAGAACCTGAAGAAGATTCTCGCCCAGAAGTACCTCTGCAATTTCTCGCTATTCAGGTCGGCCCCCGATAGTTGGGCGATCCACCAGTTGTTCCCGATCGTCCCAATCCACCGTCTGAACGAGATCCCGCGGGACTACGCCACTTTAGTCGATGTCACGTGTGACAGCGACGGCAAAATCGACCGGTTCGTGGATCTGAAGGATGTCAAAGAGACTCTGGAATTACACAACTGGAAAGACGGTGAAGACTATTATCTGGGGATCTTCTTGACGGGTGCCTATCAAGAGGTCATGGGAAGCCATCACAACCTGTTTGGAAATCCGAACGAAGCCCAAGTCGTCATCGACAACGACGGTCGTTACCACGTCACGAAGCTGGTCGCTGGGAGTCGCATCAGCGACATGATGCAGTTTGCACGGTACGAAAAAGGGCAGCTCGTGGAGTCGTTCCGGAAGCAACTTCAAGCCCGCGTGGAATCGGGGCATCTGACTCAGGACGAACTGCAGCAGTTGGTTGCGACTTATGAAGCAGGCGCGGCGCGCGGCACCTACCTCGAGTGACGCCACCGGCAGAATCAGCCGTTGACGAAGCCAGGAACCGGGATGACCTGCAGTTCCGGCCACTTGCGCCAGCCGAAAGATCGCTGCAACCGGAAGCGACTCGTTTTTCGTCAACTTCCGAACAATCGTTAGAGTTTACCAAGACGACATTCCGATAGAACCGGTAGGCGCGGATTGTCGCGCTTGCGTTGGGCCACCAATGGCTCACGAAGTTACTCGGCTCTCGGCGTCCAAGTCAGGGAACGACTGATGCGGAAACGGCACTGGTTGGCATGTCTCCTCAGTATGTGGTTGTCAGCGGTAGGCGGGCAAGCAATTGCGCAGCCACCTCCTGCTGGTATACCCAATGATTTAGGCAATCCCGATCTCACGGGGATGATGCCGCCGCCATATAATCAAAACTATGGGTCTAATCCCCCACAGCAGTATGGCGGTATGCCGGCGGGATATCCGCCGGGGGCGAATGCCTGGCCGAATATCACCCCTTACGGTCCGCCCGTAGACGAAACGTCCAATCAGAACGGACTTTGGTTTAACAGGCAGCTGACGGGCGGCAAGAAGTATTACTTCTCGCTGGAAGGCCTGATTGGAAATACGACTCGTCCCTCGAACTTTGTCGGGGATCCGCAGGCGAATACCTTCGATATCAATACGGAGCCCGGTGGGGTCTTCGTCGATCACAACCAGCAGTTCTTTGAACAAGTTTTTGCACCGACAGGCACGCCGCACCGTTCTCTGTCCGCAACTGGCGGCGGCACGGGTGGCGGCACCGGCGGCGGCACGGGCACGGGCACGGGCACTGGTACTGCAACCGATTTTCCGATCTTCCTTGGTCAATCGACAGGAAGCATTACTGATCGACTCAGCGCTGCCGGGATGCGTGCGACCTGGGGCTGGACAAATCCCGATTCGTCCGGAGTTGAAGCGTCAGGATGGTTTATCGGCCCCTCGTCCGCAAAGTTCTTTCTCGGTGATCAACGTCCATTCAATACGAATCTGTTCAATATTAATCCCGATGTCGTACTTGATCGTCTGCATGCCTTCGCTGGCCTCCCGCTGAGTGGTGCCGACACAGATGGCGACCATCTACCTGGGATGGTGATGCCGTTCGACATTTACTACCGACTCCAATATTCAACCCAATCAGGTGGCGCGAATGTGGACTGGTTCACCACGCCGATCATCGATAAGCCGGGATTCATGTTACGTGCGGCCTACGGTGCACGTTACATGGCGATCCGTGAAACATTTCAATTTGACGGTGCTGACAGCGGATTGGGTTACACCATCAATTTCCCAAGTAGTGGTATCGGTGGTACTGGTACCGGCGGTGGTACGGGGACGACGACGGGGACCAGCAATGGGTTCTTAAGCCCCGCCGGTGCGACGAGTCTAGAGCCGTTGATTAACCTCAGCATCATGCAATCGATGTTGACATCATCCGTCACAACCCAGTTGGCCGGTCCAGAAGCGGGCTTCCGATTCGATCTCGGTGGCGACCGGTTCAAGGTCTGGACGTCTTCGAAACTGGGGCTGCTGGTCAACTATTCTGCTCGAAACCTGAGCGGTTACAACATCGGCGATGCATACTACTTAAATACGAACCCAAACGTACCGGGTCTCACAACCATGCCACGAAACGACCCCGCGAAAACGAAGTTTGCGCACCAGGATTCCACGACTGCGTTGTCGCCCCTGTTTGAGCAGTCGATCTTCGGAAAGGCGAAGTTGTTCCAGTACGTTCCTGTGCTGAAGAAGTCCAAGATACTCAGTAGTGCCGACTTCCAGGCCGGATATACCGTGATCGTGGTAGGCAACGTCTATCGCCCCTCGCAGGACATCGATTGGCAGGCTTATCCCGTCAGCCCGCTGCTGCGAGATAAGCGAGGATCATTCATCACCAGCAACTACAGTTTCGGTATGAGTTGGGAATACTAATCCCATCCGGCAGCGAGCCATCTGAATAACAGACACCCGACACGTTCATTTCGTGTCGGGTGTTTTGTTTTGGAAGGCGGCAACTCCCAATGTGTTACGGCAATTCTCTGATCCGCAAGTTCTTGAATTCGACCGGAGCCCCTTCGGATTCCAGGCACAAATATC
>CBIHQO010000109.1:0-11906 GCA_966211735.1 uncultured Schlesneria sp. | reverse complement strand
ATCCGCCCACTACCCGACGAAGACGAAGATCCAAAGTATTGTTGTGAATGGTCAGACGGTCCCGGTGTTCGCCGCGAGCAAGCCAAATCAGATTCGCATCCCATACGGTCAACAGATTCTGGTGGACGTCCAGTGTGCCGGCGCTGTTCCGACGATTGGCTTCGCAAATCTCTCCGGCGTGAATAGCGACGCGGCGAATCGAGTCAATCTTTCACCGAAAGCCGGTGAGCCGTCGTATTTTACCGGTGAAATCACTCACGTTGCCGATTCATTCCGAGTGCGGTTTCAGTTTGGTGACGCGATTTCGGACGCCGCCGAAGTCGTGATTGTTCCGCTTCCTCTCGTAGATATTCATTGGAGCATCACTCCCCCCAGCTACGCAGCAGCGGCAGCCAAATCCGACACTGATGGCGGATCTCGACAATTATCGGTGCTCGAAGGCTCGACAGCGAAACTCGCCCTGAGTTGCTCCAACAAGGCGCTGAAGAGCGCGCAGATAATCGTCAACGGCAGCGCCGCGCCGCTGCGGTTAGTGAAAGCAACTGACAGCGCCGAATGGATGCTTCCCGTAGGAACTCAATTCGACTCGATTCGCGAAGCTTTGAAATACGAGATTCAAGTCGTCGATGAAGACGGACTATCGATGGAGCCAGCGATTACGGGGCAGATTCGACTGCGAACGGATCGGCTACCGCGCATCGTCGCGTCTGCCGTGACACGACAAGTTTTGCCGACGGCAACCCCGAAACTGGATTACGCAGCCGGGGACGATTTTGGCGTGGCAAAGATCGTCGCTGTCATCCAGATCTCGCGCGAAGACGGGACATCCATCCGACACGAAGTCGTGTCGAAGCGAATCGATGACAAAGATCAACCGCAGACGATTGTTCGCGGACAGATCCCGGTTTCTCTGTCTCCATTCGAACTGCAAAAAGGAGACGAAGTGAAGGTGACCTTGGAGGTCACCGATTGGCGGGGCTCGATTCCCGGTCAAAAAGGACTGGGCGAATCCGTGACCTTCAACGTGACAGACTTGAATGGCATCCTCGCCCAAACCGGCGATGAAGATAAGAAAACGGCGAAGCAGTTAGACGAGATCTTGCGACGCGAACTGGGTATCGGTGGCGAGAAAAACGAGAAGAAATAATGCACCCGCGGATGGCGTATCAATTGTTTGATCGTGTCGAAGGACTGAGACCGGGGAGTTTGAATATGACCGCGACCTGTTGCCGAATTCTTCTGCTGGCTGCATTGGCGTGGGTTTCAACCGTGGGACCGGTATGGGCTCAAGTGCTCGAACCCGAGGCGTTGCAGCGTAAGCAAGAGGATCAGCAACGGGCTCGCACGATGACCCGCGATCTCCTTGGCGGCGTGCTGGATATTCAGTTGCGCCAACTGGAAGAAAACGGCCTGGGTGATCAGGAGATTTATCGCGACATCAAGCTGATGCGAGCGAATCTCAATCAGCTCGTTGAGACCGAAATGTCGAAGGTTGTGGATCTGCTGGCTGAAGCCCAGCGAATGCCCCCGGAGAAGCGGGAAGCCGCATTCGTCGAAGCACGTCAGCAAATCCGCACGGTCGTACGGCAACTTGCGGTCGAACGGCAAAATCTCATGAAGCGGTTGAAGATCGCCGAACTGGCCGAACAAGTGCGTCGCTTGATTCGTGTTGAAACCACAGTTCAAACAGCGACGCGCGGCTTGCCTGCCGAGTCCAAGACGCGACAGGAAGCATTAACGCTGAAGACCATCGAAGATCAACGTGATGTGAAGGAACTTTTCCTGCATCTGATCGACACGATGATCGACATGAAGTCGTGGAGTGGCACGCTGTCGATGGCGGCAGCCGACGGGCTGCGGATCTTAAAAGCGGGTGACGTTGGCAAACATCTGGACGGTGCAGGGTTAACTCTACAAGCCGTCAAATTCGAGGCGGCGGTGGATCATCAAGAACATGTCATCAAGGGACTACGCGATCTACTGAAGGTAATCGAACGAGCCCAAGGGGCGCTCAATTCAGAGAAGATGGCGGTGATCGATAAGATCAAAGCTCTAGCCGATAAGCAAAAAGATCTGCGCGAAGAGACTAAGAAGCTGGACGAGAACCAGAAGCCCTCTGCAGAACTGGTCGAACAGCAGGCCAAATTGCAGAAGGACATCTCGCAACTGACAGACACCATTCGAGACAACACGAAGGCTGAAGCACATATCCAGCAAGCAGAGACCGCGGCACTCGACGCTGCCGCCAATCTCCTCGATAACAAGCTCGAAACGGCCCTCGACGATCAAGGCAAAGTGCTGGGCAATCTGGCAGCCTTGGAACAGGCCCTGAAGGATCAGAACAAGCAGCAGTCCAAGGACAAGTCAGCCACGGAGTTGGCTCAGGCAGTGAAATCACTACAGGAAGTGAAGAAACAACTCGAGGAAGCCCAAAAGAAGCAGGACGCCGCCGAAGCGAAGGCCGAGCAGAACGCTCAAGCCGCTGCTCCCGAAGAGAAATCGGCCGCCGACAAGATCAAAGAGGCGATGGACTCTCACGAACTGCCGGGCGCAATCGAGAATGCATTGGCGGAGGCCGTCGATGCTGCCAAAGAGGCCGAGAAGAACCTCGCGGAAGCAAAACCTGAAAAGGCGACAGCCGTCGAGGAGAAGGCTCTCGATAAGGCACAAGATGCACTCGAACGAGCGAAAGACACCGTCGATGCGGCGATTGCCGATGCTAAGCGCCAGGAATCGGCAGTGAAGATTGGCGAACTGGCTCGAGCTGCCGAAGTTCTGGAACGAGCTGCTGCAGAAGAACGAGCGATCGCGAAGGACGCCGAGCAAATTGCCAAGACCGACAGTGCCGACAAGGCCACAATGTCCGAAGCGGCCAAAGACCTGGCCGCGCGACAAGAAGATGTGAAAGCCATTGCTGAGAAGGCCGCGGAAGCGCTCGCTGAAACCGCTCCTGAAGCGAGTAGGGACGCGGCCGCGGCGGCTCAAGAAGCCAACGAATCGGGTAGGGATCTGCAATCCGTGGCTGACCAGAAGGCCGCAGATCCGAAAGCAGCCGCGATGGAAGCTGCCGCCGAAGCAAAAAGCGCGGCACAAAAATTGGCGGAAGCAGCCAAAGAGTTGCGTCAGGAAATCGCTAAGACCGCCAAGGACCTGGCAGCTATGAGCCAGGAACAGGGGAAAGAACTGGCGACTGCTCGAGATGCCGTCGAGAAGGCGATCGATGGCCTTCCAACCGATGACAAGGTCGCTCAGTTGGAAGCCGCCAAGGACAAACTGAACGAAGCGATGCAGCAACAAGCGAAAGCCGAAGGGAAGCCCGAAGCCGCCGCTGCGATGGAACTCGCTAATCAAATCGCGGAGGTCCAAGAGACACAAGACGCAGCCAATGCGGCCGCTGATGCTGCGGAAAACGGTGAAGGATCGGAACTGAAGGCAACAGCGAAGCAGGAAGAAGTTGCCGAAAAAGCTCAAGCGGCTGCCGATGCAGCGACTAAGCGACCTCAAGCAGAACAAGCCAGGAAAGAGGGCAAGACGGACCCACTTGTTCAAGCCTTAAACGACGCACAAAAGGCCGCCGCCGAAGCGGCAAAACAGACCTTGGATGGAAACGACGCCGCAGCCAAAGCCTCGCGCGATGCGGCAGAGGCCGCTCTCGAAAATGCGATGGACCTCGCTCAGGCAGAATCACAGGCAGCAAGTGAAGCACCAGCTACTGCAAAGCCGGACGCGCAAGCTCAGGCCAAGGCGGCTGATGCGGCCAAGGGTGCTCAAGAAATGGCTGCTGAGGCATCCCCGGCCGCCGGAGCCGAGATCGCTCCAGCGGCTGCCGCGACCGAAGCTGCCGAAGCGGCGCTCGCTTCAAATCCGGAAGCGGCAAAGACGGCTCAGGCTAATGCAACTGAAGCGTTGAAAGAGGCCGGCAAGAAATTAGACGAAGCCATCAAACAAGCTGCCGCCGAACAAGCGAAGGCATTGGCTGAGCAAGCAACACAAACCGAGAAACTGGCGGATCAAGTCGCCAACGCTGATCCCGCCGCTGCAGAAGCTGTCGATGCTGCCGCCGAAGCCGCGAACATGGGAGCCGAAGCGCAGGGCTCGCCACAGCAGATGCAAGTGGCAGCCGACTCTGCACAAACGGCCTTGGAGCGAGCCGCCGCGGACCTGGCGGCGAAAGAGCAGGAAGTTCGTCGCGACCAAGCGATCGCTGAATCAATTGCCAATCTCGCGACGGAACAACAAGGAGCGGTAGAGACGATCGCTCAACAGGCAGCCAACTTGGAACAAATGCCAGCCGACGCTGGATCTCCGCCCACACCAGCGCAAATGTCTGCCGCGCAGAAGCTGAATGACGCCCAGCGACAGTTCGCGGATGCTCAACAGGCGACTGGCCAGGGGGCGGTTGAGTTATCGGGGCAAACTGAAGTCGCCAATCAACCATTGCGAGAGGCTTTGGACTTGGCGTCAAATCTGCCACCGCTTGGTCCCCTCGCAGAAATGCCGGAACTCCCGTTTGGGGTTGATGCGAACGGACAACCGCTGCCTGCTGATGCTCAGCCTGCTGGGGACGGTCAACCCGCTGACGGCCAGCCGATGCCCGCCGATGGCCAACCAGGACAGCCCCCATCAGGGCCTCCGGGCGCGCCTAAAAATCAGACCGGTTTGGGAACGGGTTTCGTCCCGCAGTCGCCTCAAGTCACTGCGCAGATGATGGCCGGCCCGCAGGCACAACAGGCTCTGCAGCAGGCGATGGCTCAAGCCCAGGCACAACCAACCGGTCAACCAGCGCAGCCAGGGCAACCTGGTCAGCCGCAGCAGAGCGAGGCTGAGGAAGGTCAGCAGGTGCCTGGTCAGCCATCTAACTCCAGCAAGCTGACGGCCAAGAAGGGCCAAGCGACCACCAATCAGAAGGTCAAGGACGGCCCCATTCAAAAGCAACCGGAAGGGACCGATGCAGGAGACAGCAAGGGCGACAAGGGTCGCGAAAAAGAAGAGAGTGTGCAGGCTCGGCAACTGAAAGACGAAGCTTGGTTCGCCAAGCTCCCTCCGGAACTTCGTAAGTCGATTCGAGCCGGCGCAGGTCAGAAGCCGCCACGAGCCTACGAAGAACGATTGAAGAAATACTTCGAGAGCGTGGACTGAATTCCTCCGAAACGAAACGGCTCGCAGGGCATGTCGAGACGCGCCAGCAGCCGGAAAATCAACCTGTCACTTAAATCCGAGACCATTGACTATGACGACCGAAAACCTGTCTCCCGACGAAGTCGCCGCTGTTCAGAAGTGCGAGCAGGCCTATAACAAGCTGCGTGACGAACTGGCCAAGGTCATCGTCGGCCAGAATGAAGTCATTGAACAAGTGCTGATCGCGATCTTTGCTCGTGGACATGCCCTGCTGGAAGGGGTTCCAGGGCTCGCCAAGACACTGCTCGTCAGTTCGCTCGCGCAGGCACTCCACCTGACTTTCAAACGGATTCAGTTCACACCCGATTTGATGCCGAGCGACGTCACCGGGACTGACGTCATTCAGGAAAACGTCGAAACCCACAATCGCGAATACAAATTTCTGCCCGGCCCCTTGTTCGCCAACATGATTCTGGCGGACGAAATCAACCGCACACCGCCCAAGACGCAAGCCGCGATGCTGGAAGCAATGCAGGAACGGCAGGTCTCTGCCGGGGGTAAGATCCACAAGTTGCCGAATCCGTTCTTCGTGCTGGCGACGCAGAACCCGCTGGAACAGGAAGGTACCTATCCGCTTCCCGAAGCCCAGTTGGACCGATTCCTGTTGCACATCCGCGTCGACTACCCATCCGCCGCTGACGAATGGGAGATCGCTCGACGGGTCACCAGTGGACAAATGGGTGACATTCAGCAGACGATGAATGGCGATGACATTATTGCTTATCAGCAACTGGTCCATCGCGTTCCGGTTAGCGATCAAGTGTTGGGATACGCTCATGCCCTGGTCCGTGCTTCGCGACCTGGTGCGAACGAAGCTCCCGATTTCGTCAA
Organism: uncultured Schlesneria sp.; assembly: GCA_966211735.1. GTDB lineage: Bacteria > Planctomycetota > Planctomycetia > Planctomycetales > Planctomycetaceae > Schlesneria. The sequence goes on along the minus strand of CBIHQO010000109.1, from coordinate 5,897 downwards.
TAAATGGGTCAACTGGGGAGCAGGCCCACGCGGTGTGCTGACGCTGGTTACCTGTGCCAAGGCTCGGGCGATCCTGTACGGCCGTTATCACGCGACTGTCGGTGATGTTCAGGCCGTTGCCAAGGGTGCCCTGCGGCATCGCATCGCCCCGAACTACGCTGCACAAGCCGCCGACGTGAATAGCGAAAAGCTGATCGGCATGCTGATGGACAAGTTGCCGGCCGACAAGAAGTACGTTCAGCCAGCTTGATGAAATTGAGTTTTAGGCCACTGTTTCCGAGTTAACCTGCGCCATGACCACATCCGTGCTTTCGCGGTATCTCAATCCTGAAGTCCTCAGCCGTGTCGCTGATCGACCCGTGGAGCCGCGCGGGTTGGTCGTGGGCAATCTGGCGGGGGCTCACAAGTCGCCCTTGTCCGGATTCGCGGTCGAGTTCGCGGGCCATCGCGACTACATCGTCGGCGACGACCCGCGTCACATCGACTGGCGGCTGTATTACAAACGCGACCGCCTGTCGATCAAGCAGTACGAGATGGAGACGAACTTCGTCTGCCATCTGCTGCTGGATGTCAGTGCGTCGATGCGATACGGCGATGACCTGCAGCAGAAAATGCTCTATGCGGCGCAAGCGGCCACCACGCTCGGCTATTCCATCATCCGTCAGAACGACAAGGTCTCGCTTTCGACCTTCGACGATAAAGTCCGAGGTTATGTCCCCCCGGGTAACTCGCTCGCTCAGATTCATCGGATGACGCATCATCTGGATGAGATCAAGCCAGTCGAAAAGACTCAGATGGCGGATTGCCTGACTGAATTGACAGGCCGGATGGGAAGGCGTGAAATCGTCATGATTTTCAGTGACTTTTTTACGGATCTGGAAGCACTGGAATCCGCGTTACAGCGAATGAAATACAATCGCCACGAAGTGGTGCTGTTCCACGTGCTGCACCACCACGAACGGACCTTCCAGTTTGAGGGGATGGTGAAGTTCCTGGGACTCGAAGAAGTCAGCGAGTACCTGACGCAGACCGAGGACATTCGTCAGGGCTATCTGCAGGCGATGAAGCGCTACGAGACAGCGTTTGACGATCTTTGCCGCCGCAACGCCATCGAACGGGTCATCATCGACACCAGCCATAGCCTGGGTGATGATCTGGTCGACTACCTCAATCAGCGGACTCGCGTGCGGGTACGTTAGCCTGACCTTCGCAGCGTGCTAATACTCGCGACGAATGATCTCGGTTTTGTAGAGACAAAATCCGGCTCGCTGATAATTGGGAAGAGCGGCGGGGTGATCGAAAGTACACGTGTGCAGCCAGACTCGATCTGGCCCACGACTCCAACAGTACTGCACGATCTGATCTAAAAACCACTTCCCCAGGCCCTGGCCGATATAGGCGGGCAGCAATCCGAACTGCACGATCTCGATTTGTCCCGGATGTCGAAAATCCAACTCCGTAAATCCGGCATCGACACCGGCAACCTGCAGCACATGGAACTCGTCGAGCGGATCGTGAATGATCGAAACCAATTCCGAATCGGTCAGTGTGCGTCGACTGAGCCAGCGATATTCCTCGCCGACGGCGTTGTAGAGAGTTCGGTAATACTCAAGCGATGGCATCGGCCGATAGACGACGGCAAGCTCGGTCCGAGGTGCCGCAATGCCATGAGATGGTGGCTGAAACATTTCCAAGTAACGGACGCTGACATCAACGGCTTGCATGCTGGTCCTTCAGTTCGCATCCCCAAGACGACTACGGGGATGCGGTAGGAATCTCCACAACGATTTCGCCGTCAAACATGAGCTTGACATCACGTCGCGATTCCAGCGTTTGCTGTAGCGTCGCGATCGCCCTTGGGACAATCCCTTCGAAGAGGGTTTTGTCTTGGAATCGGACCGAGACAGGTTGATCGAGGTCGAGCAGTCGATCATCCAGACGTATCAATAGACGAGCGACGTCGGTTGCTTCCGTTATTTGAATCGACTGCCCCGTCACTGTGGCCACAACTGTTGAGCCCGCTTTCGCAGTCCCGGGGGGCACTGCTAACCAATAAAAGTTGTCATGCGTCACGGATGATTGTTTCCAGACGACTCGCTTCGGCGTGGCTTTGCGATGGAACTTGGCCATCCACGGAATCGCGACTTTGTCATCTAGATTCATCCAGTGTCCGTGGCCTTCGTGAATCTTCACGAAATGCATGTAGCCGTCAGCATCTGCTTGCTGAAGTTGATCGAGCTTCTGTCCCCATTCAGCACCGATCTTATTGCGATCATAGGCGGCATCTTTCGCGCCGACCTGCAAGGCGAAAGGGACATTGCGAAGTCCCAATGGCGAAGCATCATTGGGATGCCCGGCCATCATGGCCGCAGCGGCCCAGTAATCCGCCATCCGCGGCGCGAGTTGGTAGACACCATCACCACCGGCCGAATATCCCATCACGTATACGCGATTTGGATCAGCACCTTTAACAACAACCAGGTTCTCGATCAGTCTCGCGAATAATCGATCAATGTGAGGTTCGTGCCACAAGTTCCACGTGTTGGTTGGGGCGCGGGGAGTGACATAGAAGCCTTCCTCCAATGCGTAGAGTCGCTTTTGGTTCTCCCACTGACCGTCATTCACTTGCTTAGGTGCTCCACCGCCGCCGTGCAGTGAGATCCAGATGCTATGCCCTGCCTTGGGCGCTTCGCCAAATTTTCGGATCACGAAGGGCATCGACAGATCGCCGTCCTTGAGCACGCCCGCTTCCAATTCTTGCTTACGATCCCTGCGAATTCGCTCCGTGTGAGCTCCATAGAGAAGTTCGCGAGCAAGCGCCGCGTTCGCCTTGGTGAGTGGCACCATCGCAAAATCGGAGGATGCGATCTCTGCCAATGTCTTCGTTGGCAATTCCATTCGCAGCCGCTCCAGCGCGCCTGATGATGGCAGATCTTCAGCGTTCACTTGCACCGCCGCCAGCGCGGGCACGATCAACAGCCAAACAGCCGTCTGTCGACAGAGCCATCCCATAACCCTGGGTCTATTCACACCGCTCCCCTATTTTGGTTTCGGTGCTGGTATAGCCCGGTGGTCACGCAATCGCAAACGTCGTGGTACTAGATGATTTCGCGGATCGGTGCGACATGCTCGACACCGACCAGCTTCTGGTCCAGCCCGCCATGGAAGTAGGAGAGCTTATTCGGGTCCAGGCCCATCTGGTGCAGGACGGTGGCATGCAGGTACTTCACGTGGAACGGTGAGTCGACTGCCACCGAGCCCAATTCATCAGTCGTGCCGACGCTGGTCCCGCCTTTCACACCGCCGCCCGCCATCCACATCGTAAAGCCATACGCATTGTGATCGCGGCCAGTCCCAGCGGCGTATTCGGCGGTCGGTTGTCGACCAAATTCGCCGCCCCACACCACTAGAGTATCTTTCAGCATGTCGCGTTGCTTTAGATCCTTCAGCAGTGCTGCAATCGGCTGATCAGTATTGCCGGCATGGAAATTGTGGTTCTTTTCCAGGTCGCCATGTGCATCCCAGTTCGCGTCGTTGTGATTGCCGCCCGAATAGAGTTGAACAAAGCGGACGCCTCGTTCGACCAATCGTCGAGCGAGCAAACAGCGTTTGCCGAAGTCGAGCGTGCGCGGATTGTCCAGCCCGTACATTTTCTGAGTCGCCTCGGTCTCGGACGACAGATCCACTGCTTCGGGGGCGTGTTGCTGCATCTTGAACGCGAGTTCATAGCTGTTAATGCGAGCCGCCAAGTCGGTGTTGTCTGCGCGAGTTGCCAGGTGATCCGCGTTGGTGTCTCGCAAGGTGTCGAGCAATTCACGTTGCATGGCCCGACTGGTCCCTTCCGGGGTGCTCAAGTCGATGATTGGTGCCCCCTTGGATCGCAGGATCGTTCCCTGGTACGTCGCTGGCATGTAACCGCTCGACCAGTTCTTCGCCCCGCTGATCGGACCGCCGGTTGGATCCAGCATCACCACGAAACCAGGCAGGTTTTCGTTGACGCTGCCCAGGCCATAGTTAACCCACGAACCCAGGCACGGACTGCCCGACAAGATCTTGCCCGAGTTCATCATCAACATCGCAGAACCGTGGATCGGCGAATCCGCAGTCATCGAGTGCAGGAACGCGATGTCATCGACACAGGTCGCAACGTGCGGAAACAGGTCGCTGACCCAGTGCCCGCATTCTCCGTATTGCTTGAAGTTCCAGCGGGGCTCGACAATTCGCCCCTGATTCTTATGGCCGCCTCGACCAAACGTTTTCACCTCGACCGTCTGATTGTCGCGGCCTTTCATCGCCGGCTTGTAGTCAAACGTATCGATATGGCTCGGGCCACCGTACATGAACAGAAAGATCACGCGCTTCGCTTTGGGAAGGAAGTGAGGCTCTTTCGGAGCCAGCGGATTCTGGTGGGCAGGCCCTTCCGCGCCTCGAGCCGCGGACTTAAAGAAACCGTCTTGCTGCAACATTCCGGCAAGAGCCGTTCCGGCGAAACCTCCGCCAGTCTGCCACAGAAACTCACGTCGCGTGCGACCACAGAAATTAGATGGCGTCATTATCTGTAACTCCAGAGCTTACTCTATCGCTTCAATTCGAATGAAAAAACCAGCAAATCGGAATTAGTCCAGGTACATGAACTCGTTCAAATTCAAGACCATCAGGCAGAACTGGTCTAAGGCCTGATCGGCCGATTTGCCATGCTTCTTCTGCAGGGCATCGATCAGGGTCAGGCCGCGATCAATCAGTTTTGTATCGGGTTCGTGACAGAGGGCCAGTCGATACCCCAAACTCACCTGGCTCCTGAGATCATCGCCCGCTTCCTTGCGAAGCCTTTTGGCAAACTCAGACGCTTGATCATTCAGGAACTTGCCGTTCAGCATCGCCAGGGCCTGCGTCGGCTGCGTTGTCACGAACCGCGCCGCACAACTGCTGTCAGTGTCGGCAAAGTCGAAGTCTGACAGAATTGGCAACACCATCGATCGTTTAACGTGAACATAAATGCTGCGACGCGCCTGCTCTTCGGGAGTGGACTTGCCCCATCCCTGGCCCGGCACCGACTGCCCTGCTTTCACTTCGTCCGAGATGTCAGGAAAGATTCCCGGGCCATACATTGCGGGATTCAGTCGCCCATCGACAGCCAGGACAGAATCACGAACCTCCTCCGCGCTCAGCCGGCGCATATCGTAACGCCAGAACAAATTGTTCAGCGGGTCCTTCGTATGAGCGGTGGCATTGCCCTGCGAAGACATCCGATACGTGTTCGACATCAGAATCAACTTGTGCAGCGGCTTCATGTGCCAGCCCCCCTGGACGAAGGCGTTCGCCAGCCAGTCGAGCAGTTCGGGGTGAGTGGGATTGTCACCCAGGAGGCCAAAGTTATTCGGCGACCGCACGATTCCTCGTCCAAAGTGATGCTGCCAGATGCGGTTGGTCATCACTCGGGACGTGAGTCGGTTTTCCGGCGACACAATCCAGTTCGCCAAGGCTAATCTTCGCCCCGAGCTATTGGGGCCGACAGACGGAATCGTCGCCTTGCCGCCACCGAGAGGCGACAGATAGGTTGGAACGATCTTGCCCCCTGGCGATTGCGGATTGCCTCGCTTCAGAAGAAACGTATCGGCGGGAGTCGGTCCTGTTTCCGTCACACACAGGGCATAGCTGGCGGCAGGTTTGACCTTTTTCAACTCTTCCAATTCGCTGGCCAGAGCTGTGTATTCCTTGTGGCGATCAGCCCCCAGGATTGTCGCGCCCTGGCTTTTCATCAGAGCGACGAAGTCTCGGCGCTTGCCGCGTCGATCAGCCAGTTTCACTCCTTCTTCTGTCATGGCCGACAAATAACGTTGCTCAAAACCGGGCCCCGACCATTTGACGATCAGTTCTTTTGCCCCGCCGGGCCCTTG
>CBIHQO010000108.1:0-11974 GCA_966211735.1 uncultured Schlesneria sp. | reverse complement strand
CATCCCGATCGGATCCAACGAGCAAATCAAATCGCGAGTCTGTGAAGCGATCTACATGCTAACGCGGCGCGGTTCATCTGTTACGCCTTGAAGTGACCGCTCTTGCCGCCCGTCTTTTCCAAGAGCCGAATGGGTCCCATTGTGATGCCGCGATCTACTGCTTTGCACATGTCATAGATCGTAAGCGCCGCTACCGAGACAGCCGTGAGGGCCTCCATTTCGACACCCGTTCGCCCATGGACGCGCACAGTCGCTTCGATGCGGATCGTCGTCGCGTCTACGGGTTGAAGATCCAGATCAACTCCATCGATTCCCAGCGGATGACACAGCGGGATCAGATCCGCAGTGCGCTTGGTCGCCATGATCCCGGCCAATCGAGCGACTTCCAGTACGTCTCCCTTGGCGACGCGACGATCGATGATCAGTTGCAATGTCTCGGGCTGCATCACTACGAAACTTTCGGCGCGGGCCATGCGATGCGTGACCTCTTTCGCACCGACATCGACCATGCGACTGGCACCGTGTTCATCGAAATGCGTGAGGTCAGCCATCGAATATACCGTGCGTGGTGCCAGTGAATCCGTTGATCGCGGGAGCCATGTTGGCGAAGACATCCTTCTGGCCCGCGAGCGGGAAAATTCTCAGCGGGCCCCGGCCAACGTGTTGAAACGAATCGGAACACCGTGATCGGCCAGGTACTGCTTGGTCACGCCGATCGGGTGCGTTCCGTAGTGGAAGATGCTGGCTGCGAGAGCGGCACTGGCGTGACCTTCAGTCAAAATCGCTCGTAGGTGTTCAGGATTACCGGCACCGCCGCTGGCGACGACAGGAATGTTTACGGCATCGGCGACGGCTCGAGTCATCGGCAGGTCGTAACCGTCTTTGGTTCCATCCGCGTCCATCGAAGTCAACACGATCTCGCCAGCTCCCAGCCGTTCGACTTCCTGAGCCCAAGCGACCGCTTCCAGTCCGGTGGAAACTCGCCCGCCGTTAATATGGACTTCCCAGACTTCGCGGCCGTCTCGTTGGACGCGCTTGGGATCGATGTTGACGACAATGCACTGGCTGCCGAACTTCGCCGCCGCATCACGCACGAACTGCGGATCCTTCACGGCCGACGAATTGATCGACACCTTGTCGCAACCGGCGTTCAGCAATGCGCGAATATCATCGATCGTCCGGATGCCGCCTCCTACGGTCAGCGGCATAAAACAGACTTCCGAGGTGCGACGGACCACATCCAGCAGGATCGCCCGTTGTTCGTGGCTGGCGGTGATATCCAGAAAGACCAATTCGTCTGCACCGTCCTCTTCATAGCGAGCGGCCACTTCGACGGGGTCCCCAGCGTCTTGAAGATTGAGAAAATTGACACCTTTGACGACGCGTCCGCCGTGAACATCTAAACAGGGGATGATGCGTTTCGCGAGCATTGGATGTTTCGTTGCCACAGAAAATGGTGTTGACCAGCAGAAAATGCTGAAAGGCATCTCAACCGGGAGGGATTGCGAAACTGGGTAAGCGCCGGGGGCGAAACCTCGTCTCGACACAAACTGACACAAACTCTAACATTTTTTGGTAGTCGGCACGAGAATTCGAAAAATCGTCCGATGATTTACTTCAGCGATTGTCATCGAGACACCTCGTTCACATCGTCGGGCTAAGACATTTCGGCAACTTACTCAACCAAGGATCGGTTGAATGATCGACCATGTGGTGCCACGGATGGCGTGCAGCTGCGCGATTCTCGCGATCGCGCTCGCGCACTGCGGATGTCAATCGATGAAGGGACCGTCCAGTTGGATGGCCTCCACTTCGAAGCCCCGCCAGTCCAATCCCAATAACAAAGAAATCGTCACGTACTGGGGTCAGAAGAAGGACAAGGGCAAGACACCCAACTCGGACGAACTCCGCACCAAACTGGCCAGTGGATCCAAGGATGGTTCGTCCCGTTCTTCCACGTACGAGGGCCATCTACGACAGGGAAATCTGGCTTTACACGCCAAGCAGTTTGCTGATGCGAAGAAAGAGTACGAGAAGGCGCTGGCGCTACGACCAAATGACCCCGATTGCCATCATCGATTGGCCGTCGTGGCCGACAAGGAAGGTCAATTCGGTGCTGCCGACGATCACTACGAAGCCGCGATGAAACAGCGACCGAACGACGCCAATCTGCTCAGCGACCTGGGCTATTCCTACTCGCTGCGCGGTCAAGATCGTCGGGCCGAAGAGACATTGAACAAGGCACTGGGGATCATCCCATCTCACAAGGGGGCGATGGCTAATCTCGGAGCGCTTTACGCCAAACAGGGTCGCTACGACGATGCGATGGCGATGTTCCGCCGCGGGGCTTCCGAGGCCGAAGCCCAGCAGTATGTCGCGCAACTGTTCCCTCAGCGGAACGGGATGCCGAACAACGACATGCTGGCACAGAACAACCCCAACAACCGGGTCTCGCCCACGAACAACGAGCGACCTGATGTTGCCAACATGACGCCCGATCAGTTGCGAGAAGCGATGCTTCGTGAACGAGCCGAATCGAAGGCACGCCGTCAGCAGCAGATGATCGATGAATCCAAGCCACGCGGTGAATGGTACGACCACAGCGCGGGACAGCAGACGGCGCAAACAAACCAGCCGCCATCGCAGTCCAATTCACCAATCGTCCTGGGACCGGGATCAGGTCAGACGTCGCAACAGCAAGGGGCTCCTAACCAGTACCCCGTTGTGACACCAAACTCCGGTTACGGGAACAACAACCCCGGTGCCATGGCGAATAACAGCGGACGAACTGACCCGAACGCCTTCGGTCAGAATCCCGGTCAATTCAACAGCCAGGATTCTTTGAACGCTCGACCTGGGACCACTCCCGACATCGCCGATTGGCAGGGTGCCGGCGTTCGCGATCCCAACATCCAACGAGTGGGTGCGCAACCCAACGGCAACCCGAACTCGCAGGTCTCGAATCCTTACTACCAGCAGCCGCAGGGCATTCAATTGCCGAATCTGCAACCGATGGGAGCGGGACAGAACAATGCTGGGTTCGGTGATCAGACGGCCAATCAAGCGGCCGCTCAGTTGGGGATGAACGTCGGCGGATTGTTCCCTGTCGTTCCTGCGGACGCGGGAGGCCAAGGGGGTTCGTTCGGTCAATCCAACCAATCTGGCCCGGGTGCGAATAGTCGATTCGGTGCCGAATTCGCATCGCCACCGTCCTATCAAGACCCGGCCTTTGCACCGAACCGCAGCAGTTTTGCCCCAGGCGATCAGCGTCAGGGCAACTTTCAACGTTCGGCCGCGATGGATAACGAACCACTGGGACCACCGTCACCGGCGAGTGGCTGGCCACAGATCAACGGCAATAGCCAGGTCACTCAAGCAGGTGCGACATCACCCAGCAGCAACTCGGTCCCTCGTTTCGGCGACCCTGTTGATCAAGGTCCTGCCGGATCGACGTGGGCTGACAAGCCTAATTTGAGTCCTGCGGCTCCCTACAACGGAGCCTGGCCGGCCGGTTCGCAGGGGGGCCCCGCGGGCGGCAATGGGGTGCCGAATTCGCTCCCGAATTGGAACAACGGCCAACCCGTCTCGCGATCTCAGCCTAAGCTGCTGGGACCACCGCCAGCCGCGGGTAACGAGATCGAACCGTGGCCGTTTCGCAAGCAGTGATCAACCGTTGGCGGTGACTCGTAACGCGATCTGGTTGACCAGTTCCGCCGTCGATTCCTGTCCCGTGATTTCGATTGCCGTACACTCTTCCAGGTTGCGAAACCAAGTGTGCTGCCGTTTCGCGAACTGGCGAGTCCGCGTTTGAATCAGGTCGATCAGTTCGGCCGTGGGTGTGATTGCTTCAGATGCGGGTGATTCCAGCCAGTCGAGAACTTCTTTGTAGCCCAGCCCCTGTCGAGCAATCTGGCCGAGGCCCTGGGGCAACTCTTTCAATTGCCTGACTTCGTTGAGCAATCCCTGCTCGAACATCTGTTCGACACGATCGTTGATTCGCTGGTAGAGCCACTCGCGCGGCGGTGACAGCCAATAAACATGGCGCGGCCGTTCGTCGGTGGGCCGGGCGAGTTGCTCGTGATGCTCCGACATGGCTCGACCCGTCAGGCGGAAGACTTCGATGGCTCGAATGACTCGTCTGGTGTCGTTGGGATGCAATCGTATCGCCGTCGGCGGGTCGATCTGCTGCAACTCGCGATGCAGTGCCACGGCTCCGTCATGTGATAGCTGCTCTTCCAGTTGCTTTCGCAAATCCCAGTCGGCGGCGGGGCCTTCAAAGACGCCACGCAGCACGCCACGCAGATATAGTCCCGTCCCCCCCACGAACAAAGGCCGACGATGACGAGCGACGATGTCTCGGCAGCAGGCTTCCGCTGCGGTCAGATAGTCGGCCAGACTATATTCTTCATGCGGGTCGAGGATATCGATCAGATGATGCCGGACGCGAGCTTGTTCGGCACGGGATGGCTTGGCGGTCCCAATATTCATGCCGCGATACAGCGTCATCGAATCGAGCGACACGATTTCCGCATCGAACCGCTCGGCCAGGGCCAGCGAGAGGGCCGTCTTGCCACAGGCCGTGGGGCCGCACAGGAACAGACACTGCGCCAGCAAATCGACAGGAAACTGCACGTCGTGGATCTCTCTTGTAGCCAATCTCGCCAAGAGATTGGGTGATGTCACGTTGGCCCGATCTCTTCGCGAGATTAGCGACATGACGATAACAGTTCTTGGCGGTCCAACTTCACTATGATCCGTCAGGTACCTACAATGCCAATCCCAGACAGTCAAGATATCGGACGCTGGTCTGAATCGAAACGAATTTGAAGGACCGCGCATGCCAGTTTTTGAATATCGCACCCCCTTGAAGGCTTCGCCCCAGCAGGTGTTCGATTTCATTTTGAGTCCGGCCAACTTACAGGCGATCGCTCCTCCCGAATCCAATTTCGTTTACGTCGATCCCCCAAAATTGATCGTGTTGGGGACACATCTGCTGTGCAAAATCCAGGCGTATGGCATGGTCCAGCAGATGAAGTACGAAATCGTCGAGATGGATCCGCCGAATCGATACCGCGAGAAACTCGTCGAAGGGGCGCTCAAGACGGGGCAGCATGACTATATCGTCGACGCGGCACCTGAGGGTGCCGCGGTGCTCACGAATCGGATTGAATTCGAGCCCCCCGGCGGAATGATGGGTCTGATCGTGACCGCCGACCGTATTATGGAGGCGTTGGAAGACGGGTTCTACCAGCGCTCGCAGGCGCTCAAGAAAGTGTTTGGATGAGTGACGACGAAGACCGCTCGAAGAGTGAAGCCGACCAGCGCACGCTGATTGCATTGCTGCTGCTGGTCTTCGTCTCGCTGCTGCTATTGGGGCTGACAGCGCTCGTCATGCCGGCGCTGCTGGGGGTAGTCCTGGTGATCGGCGGGATTCTGATTTTCGGCAGTGCCCACTACATTCTGTGGGGCTGGTGGTTGCCGAGATATCTGAGTCGCCATCCCGATCCCGACGATGACAAGAAGATCAGCTGACACGGTCATTGTTTTTCGTGGAATGGGCTTCCAGCCCGTTGCCTTGGTTTTGGTCTTTGACTTGCGCTGTCGCCTTCTCAGAACATCGCACGCTGTGAAGAGTGACGGGTTAGAAGCGTTAGAAGCCCATCCCACGAGAAGAGGGCCACATCGCTCGCGGTCAATGATTTACTTCGCGGAGCCAGCAGATAGACGATGGATTCCCTGGCCATTGCCAGCCGCGCTCAGCAAGTAGATCTCGCCTTGCTCGTCTTCGCCGAAAGACATCGCGGCGGGATGACGATCGCCAATTTGTTGATTCGCGGTGACTCGTCCCTTCTGAGCGTCATAGCGCAGCGCCCAGACTTTCGTCGAAACGTAGTCGGAATAGATGTAGGTGCCGTTCAAGCTCGGAATCTGCTTGCCGCGGTAGACGTAGCCGCCCGTGATCGAGCGGCCGACATCGTGATGGTATTCCCAGATCGGCTCAATAAAGCCCTTGCGCACATCGGACCCTTTCCGACTGTGGGGATGAAACGCCTCTCGCAAGTTCCAACCGTAGTTGCCACCTTTCTTGATTAGCACGATTTCTTCGAAGATGTTCTGACCCACTTCACCGCCCCACAGGTCGCCGGTTTTGCGATCGAAACTCATCCGCCAGACGTTACGCAGGCCATAAGCCCAGATCTCTGGCAGAACGTCCTTCTGCGATACGAATGGGTTGTCCTTGGGGATCGCATACTTCTTTCCGTCGGACTTGTGATCCACATCGATTCGCAGGACTTTGCCGAGTAACGTCGACAGCTTTTGACCGTTCTCGTGAGGATCGCCACCCGCCCCGCCGTCGCCGTGCGAGACATACAGATAACCATCGGGACCAAAAGTGATGCAGCCCCCGTCATGATTCCAGAACGGCTTCTCGAAGCGGATCAGTTCCTCTTCGGAATCAGAATCGCCGACTGACTTGTCACCTGCTTTGGTGCGGAATCGCGACAGCACGTTGGCCATCTTGGCCTTTACGTCGGTGTAGAAGACGAAGATCTCGCCGTTCTCTTGAACTTGGGATGAAGCGCAAAGCCCAGAAAGCCTTCTTCGTTCTGCTTGTCGTTGTAGCGCACTCGTGACGAGAGATCGAGGAACACTTTGGTCTTGGTCGCCTTGTCATCATTCTCGAAGACGTGAATGACACCTTGCTGCGTGGCGACGAAGATTCGGTTCGAACCGTCATTGGCATGCGTCAGCACGATCGGTCGCAGCGCATTGACCTGGCCCTTTTCGCTGCCATCATCCCAGCCGGTCCACTTCAAATCGGGGAACGCGGTTTTGAATTCGAGCTTCAATGGTGACTCGTCGACTTCCCAACCGGGAATCCTGGTTGAGAGGGAAGTCAGCGTTCCTGCCTTCATATCGGGAATGAGCAGTTGGCTGCCATCGGATGACAGGCAGCAATCTGCTGCCGATTCCAGGCCTTCACCCATCAGAATCGGAGCGACGCCCGGCTGCGGAATCCCAAAGATCTTCCCGGTCTTCCAGCAGGTGACGAACAGATGCCCGAAATTATCCCAGATCAAACCATCGGCGCCGTCCATTCCTTCGGCGACTTTGGCCGCCATGCGGTCCGATGTCCGAACGCGAAACAGATTGCCGGTCCCGAAGTCGGCGACCAGAATGCTGTCGCCTCCGTCGAAGGCGACTCCGTTAGGAGTGTTCAACTCGGGAATGGTGTCAGTGTCGGCGAGTGTGTCGATCTTGTTGAGTCGCACATCGATCCGATAGACGGCTCCCCCTTTGCCTTTCAGATCGCCCGAATCGCTGACCAGGAAAATTCCGGCCCCGGAATCGATCGCCAGATCATTCAAGAACAACGGAGGCTTCGGGAACATCTCCGGCGGAGCGTAAACGCTGGTCTTGCCACTGGCGTCGATCTTCAAGACCTTCGTCTTATCGGTCACGTAGAGATGATCTTTGAAGTAGACAAGCCCCTTGGGGTCATCCAGTTTGTCGGCAAACGTCCGAGTCTTGCCATCCTTCAGCATGGTGATCTTGCCGTCACCATCTTTGCCGGGCTCGCCCATTTCCGAGATGTAGAGTGCCCCGTTAGGACCGTAGCAGACCGATTCTGGATAGGTGAGCGAACCGACAATCTTCTTTGGCGTTTCAGCTGCCACCAGTGGCGACGCCAGGCCAAGACCCAGCAGAATGAATGACCAAACACGACTCATGACAGATCCTTCTTCGATGCGATGATCCTGGGAATGATGGCCGTGGTTAACCCGGCGGCGAGCGGAGTGTATCGGTCGGAGGGACTCATTCCAAGTTGTGGCGAGCAGAGAAGAGATTGCAAATTGCGAATTGCAAAATACAAATTTTCAATTGAAAGTGGTGACATTGAAGATCGGCTGCGTGATCGCAGTCTGGCGTTGATCGCTGACGTTTGTCAGACTGATTTCGACTGCGTTGCTGTCAGACTGTGCACGTCGAGCGGTCAAGCACGCGATCGAGATCAGCGGGCACCGGTTTTTTCCCAACTCTCTTGAAGGAAACTGAACGATGAACGGTCTGAAATCTTCGCTGGCAGCATTCGTATTCGTGGGGGCCCTGGCAGGCCAGGCCTTTGCTGATGTCCAGGTGGAACTGAAGAAGACGCATGTCTGTTGCGGACAGTGCGAGAAGGCTGTCGCCAAGGTTCTGGATGCCGAAGGTGTCAAAGGGACAGCCAGCAAGGCAGATGGCACGGTGAAGTTCACCGCGTCGGATGCGAAGACGGCTCAGAAGGTCCTCGACAGCCTGGCCGCAGCCGGTTTCCACGGAGTCGTCGACAACAAAGACTTAATGGTCAAGGACGACAGTGGTGCGAAGGAAGGCAAGGTCACTGCGCTGACCCTGAAGGGCGTGCATAACTGCTGTGGACAATGCAACACCGCCATCAAGAAGGCGATCAAGACTGTTGACGGAGTAGAGTCCGACGATGCGAAGGCCAATGCCGAAACCATCACCGTGAAGGGCAACTTCGACGGCAAGGCGCTAGTCAAAGCCCTGAACGACGCGGGCTTCCACGCTACTGTTGAGAAGTAATCAAATCATCCTCTGAGCGGGTGGCGTAAGCCCCCTGGCCAATCATGGGGGCGACGTATATTTTGCCAGGGGGTTCACGCCCCCCCCGCTCAGACGCAGTTCTTCTGATGGAGTCTTCAATCCGTGTCTGATCAGCCCGAAAAAGAAACGGCGGCCCTGAGTGTGTGGGATGCCGTCAGTCTGATCATCGGGATCGTGATCGGCACGACTGTCTTCAAGATGTCGGGGACGATCTTCGCGAACGTCCCCGACCCCTGGACGGGCCTTGGGCTGTGGCTGATCTGCGGCGGCCTGTCGTTCGTTGGGGCTCTCTGCTACGCAGAACTCGCCACGACCTATCCGCGTCTCGGCGGCGAATACAATTATCTGACGCGAGCCTTCGGTCCCTCAATCGGTTTTCTATTCGGCTGGTCGCAACTGGCGATCATTCAAACCGGCAGCATCGGAGCGCTGTCGTATGTCTTCGCCGAGTATGCCGTGAAAGTCTTCGGCGTTGAGGAGACACTGGTCGTCTGGTTCGCAATCGCCGCCGTCGCGGGCTTGACCGCCTTGAACTGCTTGGGGATTCATTCGGGCAAGTGGACTCAAAACTTGCTGTCCGCTTCGAAGACATTGGGAATCTTAATGCTGATTGTTGGCGGGTTGAGCGCTTCCGGCTCGGCTCCGCTCGCTGTGGAACGTCCGGTGGAAGGCCCCGGTTTGTCGCTGGCGATGATCCTGATCCTGTACGCCTATGGAGGTTGGAACGATGCCGCGTTCGTCGCTGCCGATGTGCGTGACCGGCAGCGAAATATTCCCCGAGCTTTGCTCTTGGGGATCGGCATCATTACGGCCTGCTACGTCCTGATCAACGCCGCCTATCTGGCGACGCTTGGCTTCGAAGGTCTGCGAGCGTCTCATCAGCCCGCCAGCGATGCGATGAAGAAGGTCTTCGGGCCGTTCGGCGAACGGGCCATCAGCGTGCTGGTGATGGTGTCGGCCTTGGGCAGTGTCAACGGCCTGGTGTTTTCCGTCTCTCGACTGCACGCCACGGTCGGGGCCGATCATCGAGTCTTCTCGCTGCTGGGGCGATGGTCCACCTGGTCGAAGGCCCCTGTCTGGTCGCTACTGGTCCAAGGCGGGATCGCCTCGGCCATGATTTTTTGTGTCGGGACCGACGCCGGTCGCAAAGCGGTCGACGCGGGACTCACCGCCGTCCACGCATCTCCGGTCCCCTGGGGCAAATACTATGGCGGGTTCGAAACGCTGTATGCGGCCTCGGCTCCGATTTTCTGGTTATTCTTCCTGACGACAGGCATCGCCTACTTTGTGTTGCGAGTGAAAGACCCTCAGATCGAACGGCCTTTTCGAGCCCCCTTCTTCCCGCTGTGCCCGCTGCTCTTTTGCGGGATGTGCGGTTTCGGACTGTATTCGGCCACAACGTATGCCATGCCGTTGCTGCCGTTAATTGCTGTTCCCTTTCTGTTCGGCGTGCCGCTGTACTTCGTCAGTGAACGATTTCGGCCCCATTCGTCGTCCCGAACGAAATAGTGCGTAGATTTCATGATCCGGAATGTCCAGTCACCGTTTTGACGTGGACCGCACGGAAGTTTATCGTGACGCGCACACGTCAGTCCTGCGTCATCAAGGTACAGTGCAGAGCGAACGCTTTCTGAGAGACAACCGGGGCCACTTCAGTGTTGATCGAGGCTGCCAGATTCCGAACCGACTGCCGACGTAAGATCCCCTCAGGAGATCTCGCGTGAAGCAGCGCATTGCGAACTGCCCGGCCTGTGGCGCTCCGATTGAGTTTCAACTGAGTACCGCGCTCGTCACCGTCTGCGACTTCTGTCACTCGGTCGTCGCACGGACCGACAAAAAGCTGGAAGACCTCGGCAAGGTCGCCGACCTGTTCGAGACCAATTCACCGGTCAAGAAGGGGATGACGGGAACATTCGAAAAGAAGAGCTTCGATGTCGTTGGCCGAGTCCAATATCAGCACCCCGCCGGCGGCGTCTGGGACGAATTCTATTTGAAATTCCCCGGCGATCGCGTCCGCTGGCTCGCGTACGCTCAAGGCAAGCTCTACCTGACCACGGAAAAGCGACTCACCGATACGTCCCAGATCCCCGACTTCGAATCGATGACCCCCGGCCATCGACTGAATCTGCCCGATGGTAAGACGCTGGTCGTGGCGGAATCGGGAACGGCAACCGCTCGATCCGCTGACGGCGATATCCCGTGGGCATTTCATCCGAATGCCGCACATCGTTTCGTCGACCTTCAAGGACCCGATCGCGAGTTCGCAACGCTCGAATACGATGCTGACGGGCCTCACCTGTTCCTTGGTCGCGAAATCGCCGTCGATGATTTGAAGCTGACCGGCGACTCGTGGCAGTTCGAACAACCGCCGTCTGCCAACGTCGGTGTGTTGCAATTGAGTTGCCCACAATGCGGCAGCCCCCTGACGCTGCATGCCCCGGATGAAACGTTGCGAGTCTGCTGCCCCAGTTGTAAAGCGCTGCTCGATTGTCAGCAGGGAAAGCTGGAATACCTGCAGACGCTGACGATGAAACAGGGCGAGAAGCCCTTGATTCCACTCGGCGCCGTCGGCCACCTGAATGGCATTGAATTCACGGTCATTGGGTATCTGGTCAGATACGTCGTCTACGAAGGCAAGAAGTATCCCTGGTCCGAATACCTGCTCCACAACCCAAAAATCGGGTTTCGCTGGCTGGTCCTCAGCAGCGGTCACTGGAGCTTCGTCGAAGCGATACCGGTCTCGAGTGTCATCGAGCGCACCAACTCGGTCGTCTACGAAGGCGAGACCTTCAAGCTGTTCGATCGCGGGACCGCGTTTGTGCAGTACGTGGCGGGCGAGTTCTACTGGCGAGTCACCATCGAAGAGCAGGTCGCATCGACCGACTTCATCGCGCCGCCCCGCATGATTTCTTATGAGGCTTCTGGCAATGACGCCGGCAGTGAACTGAACATTTCGCTTGGCACCTACTTGCCCAAAGACGCGGTCGAAGTGGCGTTTGGTGTGAAAGATCTCCCCACCCCTTGGGGAGTCGGCGCGATTCAGCCAGCCCCGCCCCCTCCCAAAGACATCTACATCATGTGGGGTGTCTTCGTGGTGATCCTGATCTGGTTGAACGTGATGTTTCTCTCCAAACTCGTCACGACGCCAGTCAATCAATTCCATTTCTATGTCGCCCTGGTGATCCTGTCGATCTGGCCGCTACTGACAATGCTTGGTCGACGACAATTCGAAGTCGAACGCTGGAAACAGAGTGATTTCAGTCCTTATCAAGGATCTGACGAATGAATTTATCGCCTGCGGCCTGGTATTACCTGGCCTTTTGTCTGATGACGTGTAGTTACTTCACGGCTGCCGCGGTGAACGGCT
>CBIHQO010000107.1:0-12051 GCA_966211735.1 uncultured Schlesneria sp. | reverse complement strand
CCCGTGTTAGCAGCCGGGAACAAGAGCGTGATGGTTTCTCCTTGGACGTGCAGGTGGATGCCTTGCGTCTCTATGCCCAACGGAACAATGGCGAAATCATTCGCATGTTCCGCATTGCGGAAACCGCCTCAAAGCATGACGAACGAAAGACCTTCAAGGAACTCCTCGTCTTCGCCAAGGCGAATTCCCACCGACTCGACGGTCTCCTGTTTTACAAAGTGGACCGAGCCGCTCGAAACCTGTTCGATTACGTCGAATTGGAGCGGCTGGAGTCTGAAAGCGGTCTACAGTTCATTTCGGTCTCCCAGCCCACAGAGAACACTCCGGCTGGCCGGATGCAGCGACGGGTGCTGGCCAGCATGGCCAGTTTTTACACCGAACAACACTCTCTGGATGTGAGGGAAGGACTCGCTCGCCGGGTCCAGAGCGGCCTGTTCGTAAACAAGCCTCCCTTTGGTTATCGCAGCATCCGCATCAACGGTCGCAGCATCGTCGAGATCAACCCGAAAAATGCTGCTGTGGTTAGAAGGGCGTTTGAACTTTACGCTCACTACAATCAGACCGTTGATTCCCTTGTTGAAGCCTTGTTTGGCGAAGGCATGTTTTACTCAACGGCGATGCCGAAGTTCACCAGGAGCAAACTCCACACGCTCTTGACCGACCGATCATACATCGGTGAGATCCGACACAAGGGCCAGTGGCTTCCTGGCACGCACGAACCAATCGTGGATCGGGCGACGTGGGATCGAGTCCAGAAACTTCTTGGTCAGGGCCTCTACAGGTCGCATGAACTGACCTACGCAAGCGAATTGATCGAGTGTGGCCACTGCGGCTGTCCGATCACCGGCGAATTGAAGACGAAGAAGGCCAAGGACGGTCAGCGAGAGTACACGTACTATCGTTGCGTCAAATACAACAAGGGCGACCATCCACGCACCCGGCTGACGGAAGGCGATCTCGACGCCCAAATGCTTGCCCTGTTTGACAAGCTGAGGGTCGAAGATGCTGAGTTCAGAGACGTGTTCCGTGAGCAGTTGCGGAAGGCCACCAACTGGAACGAGCGATCAACAGCGGCGAAGGCCAAGCAGCTTCAGGACGAACTGGTTCAGGTTCGAGATCATCAGAACCGTCTACTCAACCTGCGGCTACTCGAAGAGATCGAGTCCAACACCTACGCCACGAAAGCACAGGAACTTCGAGACCGGGAATCCGAGTTGAAGCTCCAGATCGACTCGGCAGATCGCAATCGGCACGAAATCATCGACACTGCCATCAAAGCGTTTGAACTTTCTCAAAACGTACGTGCAAAGTGGTTTGCAGCGGATTGGGCTGCAAAACGCCGAATCCTCGAAATCGTGTGTTTGAACTGGAAGCTCGATGGCGTAAGTCTCGTCCCGGAATGGAGAAAACCCTTCGACTTGTTGGCCGAAGGGCTTCTCTCGAAAGATAGTCGGGATGACAGGATTTGAACCTGCGGCCTCTACGTCCCGAACGTAGCGCTCTAGCCAAGCTGAGCTACATCCCGTTATTGATCTGCGATGCGTTGGACGTCTTCGGATTGTACCAATCCGCAGAGTCGGGTCAACGATTCGGTGGTTGCTGGAAATTCGCGGCGAGCAATTGTGTCAGTCGCTGCGGCCAGCCATGGAAAGCTCATCAACAGATCGCGATTTCAAGCCGGTTGCATGGTCGACATCGCCCCCTTGCCATCGCTCGTTGTTAATGGACGTCGTCGGATTTGCGCATTTGCATCGATCAAAAAGGCCCCTTTATGGAGCGGTCATTTTCGAGCGAGGCTCCTTCGCGAAGGGGAGCGTGTCATGTCGATCGTTGTTGATGCCTGGTGAAATTCACCTGAATTCGTGAGGCTCAGGTTGGCAAAGCGGGCGGTTTCTGCGACACCATAGGGTCCGAATCTGGCATTTGCGCAATCGCCGGGTGAATTAGCGAGCTTTCCTTTCGTAAACGGGGTTGAGTTACGACGAGCGCAGAACAACAACTTCGATCTTGCGGCCACCGAATCGTACCGACATGAGTTTGGCATTGCAGTCTGTCACGCAGAACATTCAACAACACTTTTACGCACCGACATTGCTGCATCAACTTTTCGAAGCACAGGTCGACGCGGCCCCTGATCAGATAGCGGTCGTTTGCGGCGCGGTCTCCCTGACCTACAGTGAGTTGGATCAGGCGGCCAATCAGGTGGCCCACTATCTTCGTGAGATGGGTGTCGGCCCCGAGACTTGCGTCGGCTTCTGGCTGCCGCGATCGACTCACGTCTACGTGGCGTTGCTGGGAATTCTCAAAGCAGGCGGTGCTTACGTCCCGCTGGATGCCGAATACCCCGAGGAACGTGTCGCCTATATCTTGCAGGATTGCGGAATCAAGACGGTCATCACGACCGGCGAGTACGTCGAGAAGCTCGCTGGATTTGATGGACGTGTGATCCGCATCGTCATGGACTGGCCGCAGATTTCGGCTCATCCAACGGCGCGTCCACAACTTAGGCCAGCCGAACAACGGTCCGAAAACCTCTGTTACGTCATCTACACCTCCGGTTCGACCGGCAAGCCGAAAGGCGTTCAGCTCGAGCATCGAAATGCGCTGCATCTGGTTCAAACGGAAGCGGCTCGGTTTCAGGTGAACGCTGATGATCGGGTCTATCAAGGGTTCTCGATTGCCTTCGATGCCTCGGTCGAAGAATTGTGGTTGGCGTGGAATTCGGGGGCGACGCTGGTTGCTGCGACTCCCGATATGGTGCATGCGGGGCCAGACCTGCCGCAGATCTTGACGGATGCCGGAATCACCGTGCTGTCGTGTGTTCCCACACTGCTGTCCATGATGGAAGGTGATCTGCCGACCGTTCGAATCTTGATCGTGGGTGGCGAAGTCTGCTCACGCGATCTGGTCACACGTTGGTGTCAGCCGGGCCGGCGGATGTTCAACACTTACGGCCCCACTGAAGCAACAGTCATCGCCACCTGGACCGAGTGCCATCCCGATCAACCCGTGACAATCGGTGAGCCGTTGCCGGGGTATTCCGCGTTCATCATAGATGAACAAGGACGAATATTGCCACCCGGTGAAACAGGAGAACTGCTGCTGGGTGGCGCGGGATTGGCCCGCGGTTACGTCGGGCGCGATGATCTCAATCTCGAACGGTTCATCCACATGACCGTCGACGGCTCCGCCGCGCCTGTTCGCTTGTACCGAACTGGCGACCTGGCTCGTTGGACTGCCGATGGCCAACTGGATTTTCTGGGACGCGTTGATGGCCAGGTGAAGTTGCGAGGGTTTCGCGTTGAACTGTCGGAAATCGATAGCGAGCTTCTCAAATGTCCTGGGGTTCTCGCTGCGGCTGCCGCCGTGCGCGAAGACACCATCGGTGTGCAGGAGTTAATCGGTTACATTGTTCCGCGGCACGCAGCCAAGATCGATGAAGATCAAATCCGTGGAACGCTGCGTCAGCGATTGCCTGTGTATATGGTGCCAGTGTTGTTTGAAGTGATCGATTCGTTGCCGACGTTAACCAGCGGCAAAGTCGATCGAAAACAGCTCCCTGCCCCGCGACGAACCACAACATTGCAGCACGATCCGAAAGCGCTGCGATGGACTCCACAAGACGATCTCGAGACGCATCTGGCCACCGCCTGGAACGAAGTCTTCTCGCCCGCGATTGCGGGCCCGGAAGACGACTTCTTTATGGATCTGGGAGGGCATTCGTTACTTGCCGCGCGAATGGTCTCGTCGTTGCGAGCCCACGCGGGACTGCATAGCGTCTCGATGCTGGATGTCTATCACCATCCGACAATTCACGGCTTGGCAAAGGTGCTGCGCGAGCGTCAACAGACAGCGTCCAATCTGGCGTTGGCCCCCTCCAATGATACGGTACCACAGCGCGACGTTCACCGAGTCAGTTCGTGGCAGCATTTTGTGGGCGGGACAGTGCAGCTGATATTGCTGTACCTCGTGATCGGCTTCTTCTCGCTGCAGTGGCTGGCTCCGTATCTGACCTACACGTTTATGATGGACGATGAGTATCCGCTTATCGAATCGGCAGCATGTGCCTTAGGAACACTGGCCCTGCTCTATCCGCTGATGCTGGTGTTATCGATTGCGACGAAGTGGATTGTCCTGGGGCGAGTCAAGCCGGGGCGATACCCGATCTGGGGTCCGTATTTCCTGCGGTGGTGGTTTGTGGAAGCCGTCCGCAGCATCGTCCCGACGAACTATCTCACCGGGACACCGCTGCTGAATTGGTACTACCGATTGATGGGAGCGAAGATTGGCGAGAACGTCTATCTGGGAAACGATGGCGGTGCCATTTTCGATCTGCTCTCCATTGGAGACGATAGTTGCCTGGGAGCCGATTCCCACTTCACAGGGTCAACGGTCGCCGATGGCTGGTTAATCATCGGCCCGATCGAAATTGGAAAACGATGCTTCGTCGGGACGCGCGCACTGCTCGGACCGGAAACCAAGATGGGTGATGATTCGTCATTGGAAGATCTTTCGTTTCTGCCGCGCGGCACTGAGATCCCCGCGGCAGAACGGTGGCGCGGTTCGCCGGCGCATCAAGAGGAGATTCCGGGCGCATCGAATATCCCTCGCCTTGAACGACCAAACAAGCTCCGTCGGTTCGGCTATGGGCTGCTGTTTGCCGTGGGGGTCGTCATCTTCCCACTGCTGCCAATGGCCGCGTTCTTCCCGGGCATGGTGGCGATGGCACATTTGAACTACCAGGACGAGTACTACGGCTACTTAATCTATTCGCCGCTCGTGGCGTTGTCGTTCGTCATCCTGATCAGCCTGGAAATCGTGGCGATCAAATGGCTGCTGCTGGGACGCGTTCGACCTGGTTCGTATCCGCTGTATCGATCGTTCTATTTCCGTAAATGGTTCGTCGACCGAACGCTCGATCTGAGTTTGGATGTCATCGGCCCTCTGTACTCGACACTGTACCTGGCACCGTGGTACCGAATGCTGGGAGCCACGATCGGACGACGAGCAGAGATTTCAACCGCATCCTTTGTCTCACCCGATTGCCTGCAAATCAACACGGAAAGCTTTGTCGCCGATGCCGCGTCACTGGGTGCCGCGCGCGTTCAGAACGGCATCGTAAAGATCGACAATATCGTGATCGGCAAGCGGACGTTCATCGGGAACAGTGCCCTCGTCCCGGTCGGAGCGAAGATCCCTGACAATTGCTTGATTGGTTGCCTCTCGTCCACTCCAGTCGATGCGATGCCACCCAATTCGTCGTGGTTGGGATCACCACCATTCTTCCTGCCAGTTCGACAAACGAGCGGTCAGTTTTCGGAAGAAGAAACATTCCGTCCGACACGGTGGCTGGTCGCCCAGCGACTGTTCATCGAATTCTTCCGGATTACGCTCCCTTCCACGTTCTTCATCATTGTGACCAACGTTTTACTCTCCGCCGTCTTGTTGATGTATGGCGAAGTGAGTACTTGGGTGATCGTGGCCATCTTTCCACTCCTTTATTTTGGGGCCGGGCTGCTGGCCGCGTTGACGATGGTCGCCTTCAAGTGGCTGCTGATGGGACGCTACCGACCTTGTGAGCGACCGTTGTGGAGTCCGTTCGTCTGGCGAACGGAAGCGGTCACGGCATTGCTGGACAGTTTCGCCTCGCCATTCTTTCTCGACCTGCTGGCGGGTACTCCCTTTATTTGCTGGTTCTTTCGACTGTTGGGTGCCAAGATCGGTCGACGCGTCTATCTGGATACGACAGAGTTGACGGAGTTCGATCTAGTCCATATTGGAGATGATGTCTCGATCAATCACGACTGCACTCTGCAGACGCATCTTTTCGAAGATCGTGTCATGAAGATGTCGACCGTCGAAGTGGGGGCGGGATGTCATCTGGGCTCGATGTCACTCGTGCTTTACGACACAAAACTCGAACCAGGTTCGTCGGTCGACGATCTGTCGCTGGTGATGAAGGGCGAAACGCTGCCCGCGAACACCCATTGGGCCGGAATTCCAGGTCGTCGCCTGGAATCATGAGCAGGATCTGGCGACTTTGATGTCAGGGCATTGACCGGCAAGGCGCGGTCCCCACAATGGGTTAGTATCACGTGTGCTTCCAATGAGCCCTGCAGTGAGCCAACCGTATGAAGACGATTCGAATCGGGAACGGCTGTGGATTCTGGGGCGACAATATTGATGCCCCGATCCTGCTCGCCGAACAGGGCAAGCTCGATTATCTGACACTGGAGTATCTGGCCGAACTCTCGATGTCGATCCTGGCGATCCAGAAGCAGCGCGATCCCAAGGCGGGTTTTCCCGGCGATGTTCTCTCCGCGCTGAAACGTCTGGCGCCAATCCTGAAAAGTCAGCCCGGCTTGAAAGTCATCACCAACGGCGGGGGGATGAATGCCCTCGGTTGCGCCGAGCAGGCGAGAGCCATCCTTGATGCTGCGGGATTAGTCGATCGAAAGATTGGGGTCATTCAAGGCGATGACCTGTTACCCGTGCTCGATGAATTGATGACACAGGGTCATCCGTTCCAGAACATGGATACAGGCCTGCCATTGAGGACGGTCCGTGACCGCGTCGTGAGCGTGAATGCCTACCTGGGTGCGGCGCCCATGGTCGCGGCCCTCGCAGCAGGTTGCTCGATTGTCATCACCGGCCGAGTGGCAGATGCGTCTTTGACGGTTGCCCCTGCTGTCCATGAGTTTGGCTGGGACTGGAATGACTGGGATCACCTGTCGGCGGCAACCGTTGCGGGGCATCTCATTGAATGCGGGGCTCAAGTGACCGGGGGCTTATGGTGCAATTGGGCCGATGCTCCGAACCTGGGCAACGTCGGCTATCCAATTGTCGAGATTGGTCCGGACGGAACATTTGAGATCACCAAGCCGGAGCACACTGGCGGCGCTGTGAATCGCGAGACTGTTGCAGAGCAACTGCTGTATGAAGTGGGCGATCCGGCCGCTTATCTCACGCCAGATGTGGTGGCCGATTTCACACAGGTCTCGTTAGAGGAAATCGCTACCGATCGCGTGCGAGTCACAACAAAGACGGGGAAACCGGCGACGGACAGCTACAAGGTTTCGATCGCCTATCGCGATGGCTTTGCGGCGAGTGGCACGCTGCTGATCTTTGGACCGAATTCCATTGCCAAAGCGAAGAAGAGTGGCGCGATGCTGCTGGAACGGTTGGCACGAGCGGGAAGCGCACCCGAGTTCAGCAATGTCGAATGCCTGGGGGGCGGCGATTGCGTCCCAGGTGTGATCCCCGCGGCTTGTGATCCGCCAGAGGTCGTGCTGCGCGTCAGTGTACGCGACTCACGCCGCGCCGTCGTGGAGCGATTCACGAAGGAGATCGCTGCCCTTGTCACGTCGGGACTACCCGGGACGACAGGTTATACTGGTGGACGCCCCCAAGTCAGAGAGGTCTTTGCCTACTGGCCTGCCCTCGTAGACAAAAGCGCTGTTACGCCGACGTGGAGCGTGCTGTGAAGTTGGAGAACAAGATGACTGTCCGTCTTAGCGAAATCGCACATGGCCGCAGCGGCGACAAAGGCAATCACGCCAATGTCGCCATCATCGCCTACACGCCACAGGGATTTCGATGGCTCCGAGACCATCTGACGCAGGAAGCGGTCGGTCGATATTTTGAGTCTCTGGGGCCATCGCGCGTCACTAGATACGAAGCGGCCAATGTCCTGGCGTTCAACTTCATGCTCTATGATGTGTTGGCCGGTGGCGCGAGTTTGTCACTGCGGAGCGATGTCCAAGGTAAGACGCTGGCACTCGCACTACTGCAAATGGAAATCGAAACGCCCGACAATTTCGTCGAGATGACACGCCCGACGATCACATTGCGTTCTTAGGCCAGTAATTCGCGAAGCACCCGTCCGTTATTGGTGATCTTGACCGGTCGACCTTCAGGCGTGTGAAATTCGCTGTCGGGATTGATCCCCAGGCAATGAAACATCGTGGCCGCCAGATCCGCTGGCCCTGTGTTCTCTCCGACGGGCTTCTCGCCTCGTGCGTTCGTTTCGCCGACGACCACCCCGCCGCGAACGCCCCCGCCACTAAGCAGGATGCAGTTCGACGGCCCCCAGTGATCGCGACCAGCATCTTTGTTCACGCGCGGAGTTCGGCCAAACTCGCCCATCACCACCACCAGCGTTCGCTCATTCAATCCGCGATCATTCAGGTCCCGCAACAGCGTACTGAGCGCCGAGTCCAAGTGCGGCAGCAGATCATTCTTCAAGACGTTGAAGTTGTCGTAGTGAGTATCCCAGTTCGTGTGATCGATCGTAACACATCGAACACCCGCCTCGACAAGGCGTCGAGCCATCAGACAGGACTGCCCCAAGGAATGGCGGCCATATTCGAGTCGCAGCGGGTCTGGTTCAGAAGCGATATCAAAAGCGGCCTTTGTCTGCGGCGAGACCATCAGCGAGAACGCCTTCTCGCGGAACGAACTCGTCGCAAGCGCTGCGGAATTGGCTTTCGCTTCTCCTGACTGAGTGAAACGATCGACGGTCGAAAGCAAGTCTCGGCGCGAATCAAGCCGCGAGGAGTCCACCGTGATTGGTGGTAGCAGATCAGGCACGGAAAAATCAGGAGCGTTGGGATCCGCCTCGACAACGAACGGAGCCGCAGTTGGTCCCAGGTATGCCGGACCACATGAAGCATGCATCCGCGGCAAACAGACGTAAGGCGGAACGGAACCTCTCGGTCCGAGGGTCCGCGCGACAATCGAACCCAGCGACGGGAACTGGTTGTTTGGCTTCAGATTCGGATTGAAGCCCGCTCGCGGTGCATAGCCCGTCAGCATCCAATGGTCGGCCGGGCCGTGATTGGAATCGGTATGTGTGAACGAGCGAAGCAGCGCGAATTTGTCGGCCTGACGGGCCAATCGAGGCAGATGAGAGCAGACCTCGATCCCGCGGACGTTGGTCGCAATCGGATCGAATTCACCGCGAAATTCGACCGGTGCTTGCGGCTTCATATCCAACGTATCGATCGTGCTGAGCCCACCCTTCAGAAACAGGACGATCAGGGAGACGTTTTCCTTCTGATTCGCGGCCCCGACTTCACCAGCGATCGCTTGACGCTGCAAGAGTTCATTCAGAGTGAGACTGAAACCCGGTGCGGCCGCCATTCCGATGCGCAGCGCATTGCGTCTCGACAATCCATCGCAGTACCGTCGTGGCATCGTGTCCCCTTTGTTCTCGCAATGTCTGCAGGCCCGGCGGTCTAGTGGTTGTAGATAAATTCCAGGCTGTTCATCAGCGCCCAGGCCAAATCTTCGGCGGCTGACTGTCGGCGGTCCGATCCTGCCTTCGCAATGTGTTCAACCGCGCGTTGCGATTCGGATTCGGTTGGGAGACGGCTGACAAATGCCAGATAGATCTCGTTGACCACGGGAGCATTCTCGTTCGGATGTTCGCGTAATGTCTTCGCCACCAGTCCGGCATCGTGGCTGATTTTCCCCTCGAGACTCGATGAATTCAATGTGTGCAGCACTTGAGCAACCGTGGGCGAGGCAACACGTTCACATTCGCAAACCGTCGTGCGGCTTGGCCGTCCGGTGGTCGTCAGGAAGTAGTTGGTGGCCTGGCTATCCCACAATTGAACGGCTCGCGATCCCACAGGAACGCCGTCGAACTTTTCGGGGACTCCGGTCGCGTCACAGATCGCATCCAGCAAGACTTCGGCACTCAGTCTTCTAAGTAATGCTCGAGAATAGTTCTGCTCGTCATTCGCATTTGAGGTATTTACGGCAGTCGACGCCTGATAAGTTCGCGAAGAGATAATCTGCCGCATCAACTGCCGTAGATCGAAATGCGATTCGGAGAGAGAACTAGCCAGAGCATCGAGCAGTGGGGGATTCGTCGGCGGATTCGTCGATCGCACGTCGTCTATAGGCTCAACAATGCCGCGGCCCAAAAAGTGAGCCCACGTTCGGTTAGCGATGTTTCTCGCGAAGAACGGATTGGAGGGGGCCGTCATCCAAGCGGCCAGGACCTTGCGGCGGTCGCCGTCGGGATTCGTGGTGGGTACGGGGGTGCCAAGAGGATGAGCATAGATCTCGGCTCCTGTTCGACTATGTCTGGTCGCATCCGTCTTGGACGCCAGCAGCATCTGACCATGTGGTGTCGTCTTGAAGGTCAGCGGCGTGAAAAACGCCTGCATGCCGAAGTAGTCGTCCTGACTCCACCGATCAAAGGGATGATGGTGGCACTTGGCACATTCGATCCTCACGCCGAGCAGTGCCTGAGACAGCATCGCTGCCGCATCACCCGGATCCTTTGCGACTCGGTAGAACTGTGCGGCGGGATGTTCGGAGACCAAGCCATCGGCCTCAATCAACTCAGTGGCAAAGCGATCCATCGGCTTATTGGCCGCAAAGCTGTCGCGAATCCACTTGTAGTACGCATAAGCTCCATTGTGACCCAGCGCCTGCCGATCAACCCGCAACCAGTCGGACCAGATCAACGCCCAGTAGTCAGCGTATTCGGTGCGAGAGAAAAGTCGCTCGACGACCTGCGCCCGCTTGTCGGCCTGTTGACTCGCCAGAAAATCACGGCACTCCACGGGTGATGGCAATCGCCCGATCAAGTCGAGGTAAACACGTCGCAAGTAGGTGGCATCGTCGCAGAGAGGCGAAGGAACAATGTGCAGCTTCTTCAGTTTCGCATCGACCAGCCGATCCAAGTCACTGATCGCGGGCGGGGCGATGTCAGATGTCGCCAGTTCACCTCGGGGAACGAGAGCAGTAAAGACAGCAGTGCAATCCAGATAAGCCGCCATGACGGCGACATCACCTGCCACGTCCTGAATTGACACTTCGCCGTCTGGATCGACGGTGGCAATCGATTCGCGGTTCGATTGAAACCGGGAATGATGAGTGACATCAACCTCGTGGCCATCCGAATAAATCGCGGTCACTTTCAGTTGTTGCTTGGTGCGAAACTCAAGAATGCGTTCAACGGGTGCTACTCGGATCGAAACCACCTTCGGGGCGTCGTCACGACCGATCGGCATTCCGGACGCAATCCAATTTCTCAACAGCCGATATTCGTCCGTCCCTCTCAGAATGCGAACACCTCCGCCGTGCGGCATGCCGCCAGAGGCCTTCAGCAGCAGCAGACTTTTGTCAGGAATGGACGGCAGCACGCGT
Source organism: uncultured Schlesneria sp. (assembly GCA_966211735.1). GTDB lineage: Bacteria > Planctomycetota > Planctomycetia > Planctomycetales > Planctomycetaceae > Schlesneria. The sequence continues at coordinate 888 of CBIHQO010000107.1, read as the reverse complement.
CGGCCTCGCGATTCCTGTGTCACCGCAGCATAGTCGGCGGCGGGATCAAACCCAAAGACCGACAGTTTGAAGCCGTTTTGCCCTTCGGCCTTGCCATGACAACCCGAGGTGTTGCAGCCATAGCGGCTTAAGATCGGAACAACGTCATTCGCAAAATGGAATTCCTTTGAACCGGCCTCGTCAGCGGCCAGGATCAGTGATCCAGACAGGATCACGAACAGGCACGGCATAACGGTCGCTGTTCGAAGCATTCGCAGGTTGCTCGGCGGGATTGGCAGGCGGGACACATCAGGCACTTTCGATATTATGGTTGTTTCGACTCGCAAGCAAGCTCGGCTTCACTGAAGATTGCGTTCGCCATCGGTTTCACTCTTCCGGCTGAAACCAGCATGGCCAAGAAACATTGCGGCAATGAGAGGTTGACCGCAGCAATTCATCTCCCTTGATGGTTATTGTCTCGTCTCACGAGACACTCTTGTTTGCAGTTCCTACCGAAATGGGGAAGCTGTTCCATGTGGAAGATTGATCTGCCTCACTGGTCGGACTTTGTTATCCGAGCTGTCGTTGTGTACGCATTTCTCTTGGTCCTGCTGCGCCTGACAGGTAAGCGACAAGTGGGTCAACTTGCTCCATTCGATCTCGTGCTGTTGCTGGTGCTGAGCAATTCGGTGCAGAACGCGATGAATGGAGGGGACAATAGTATTACCGGCGGTCTGATTCTGGCGACAACCCTCGTATTGATGAATTCGGGAGTTGCCTGGCTGACGTTTCGCAGCAAGACCTTTGAATCCTTCATTGAAGGCCGACCGGTGATCTTGATTCACAACGGCAAGATCGATCATCCGGCTATGCGACGATGCCAACTGACCACGCATGAGCTGGACGCGT
>CBIHQO010000106.1:0-12059 GCA_966211735.1 uncultured Schlesneria sp. | reverse complement strand
GTTGTTCGATATGAGTTGTGAACTGGAGTTGCAGAAGGCCGAAAAGATCACGCTCACGTTTCGAGGAACACCCGTCGTCTATGATACGAAGACGCACAAACTTTCTTGCCGGAACGTCGCGGCCACCGTCGCACCGATCGATGGTCGAGTTGGCCTGCGAGTGATCGGTGATCGCGGTTCGCTCGAAGTCTTCGCGAACCGGGGTCAAGCAGCGATCTCGGTCGGTTATGCACCAGCCGATGGCGATCGAGGATTCAGCATCATGGCCGAAGGGGGCGAGGCGACTTTGATCAACCCGCAATTTGGCGATATCAAGACGCCGTGATCGTCGTTCAACTCGCAGCGATCAAGAAGAAATCGTATCGGTGGTTCCGCGATCCCACGCACTGGCGATGCTCCGGACGGCGCGAATCATTTCCGCAGCTTGCATGGCCTGGTCTTCGATTCTTGTCAGCGACTGATGCACTTCCGTCGTCGCTGGCGAACGTCCCACCAACTCGCGGCAGAACCAGACATGATTGACGATCTCGCTGAGCGGCTGAATCAAATCGTGAGAGATTCGGGTTGCCAGCTTCTCGACTGACTCAATCGCCAACCATTGCTCGAGCTGTTCGGGCGGTACGCCGCTGGATGGAGACAGATCATCGGGGGGACTGAGTTCAGTCATTCGGGTCACCTCCACTCACTTGGCAGCCTGGCGTCATGCCCCTTCAGGCACGACGAAAACGAAGTTGGGGCCCAGTCTCAAACATACCTCACATTCAGCGTCATTGCCGACTCCGCCGGCTCGGGCCACTGCACGATGCCGGTTGTGAGGCTGCTTTGAGACGTAAGATCCATTTGCAGAAGGTGTTGCGGGTTTGGTGAGCTTCTTATGAAGCATCAATCGCAGTGAATTCAGATAATTTTCAGATTCGGTTCGAAGCGCTGTTGAGGCGCAAGTTCGATATTCGTTTTTCTCCCTGCGGCCACTGGTCAAGTGGTTGCCACTCATCTCAGACGCCTGGCTTCGTGCTTTTCGGTGCTCCGGACATCGACGAGTCGTCGCATCTCAGGCATTGCATCCGTGCTCATTTCTCGCCCTCTCGCTTGAGGAGATCTACCCATGTCGTCGACTAGGCAAGGTCCGTCCATAGAATGGCAATTTTACGCGGTGGCACCATGGCTAATGGTGTTTGCGATGCTCTTCATCAGCCTCTCCTCCGCATCGGGCCAGCAAAAACCGCCACCACCGCCACCACCTCCGCCACCGCAGTTTGGCGAACCCGTGGCCGGATTGACGGGTCAGCAGTTAGCGGCATTTAATGCGGGCAAAGCCGAGTTTACTGGCCGCGAAACGCCAGCCGATGGGCTGGGTCCGATCTTCAATCGCGACTCGTGCGTTGCCTGTCATTCGGGGCCAGCAGTCGGGGGCAGCAGCAATATTACCACGACGCGGTTTGGCAGGGTCTCTGGTAGTACATTTGATCCGCTCACATCTCTCGGGGGATCACTCTTACAAGAGAAGGCGATCAGTCCCGATGGACTGGAGAAGATCCCTGCTCAAGCCAACGTCACGGCACTCCGGCAGACCACAGCACTGTTCGGTCTGGGACTGATTGAAGCGATCCCCGACGCGACGATCCTGAAAGGGGTCCGCACCAAGGCGGTCAATGGAGTGCTCGGTAAAGCGGCCATGGTTCAGGACGTGGCCAGCGGCAAAATGATTGTTGGTCGCTTTGGCTGGAAGGCTCAACAGGCGACATTGCTGGCGTTCGCTGGAGATGCCTACGTCAACGAAATGGGCATCACCAATCGTCTGTTTCCGACCGAGAATGCTCCGAATGGGAAGCTGGACCTGTTGAAGAAGCTCGATAAAGTGAAAGATCCGGAAGATCAGGTCAATCCGGCAACGGGCAAGGCGGGCATCGATGCTCTGGCCGACTACATGCGAATGCTGGCTCCGCCACCAACTCAATCGACCACCGCGTCAACCGTTTTCGGAGCGAAGTTCTTTCTGGATTGCGGTTGCACAAGTTGTCATACGCCGTCCATGACAACCGGCAGCAGTCCGATCACCGCGCTCAACAACGTCACGGTCTCGCTGTACTCCGATCTACTGCTGCACGACATGGGCAGTCTCGGTGATGGCATCGTGCAAGGGGCCGCGAACGCTCATGAAATGAAAACCCCGCCGCTGTGGGGCGTCAGAGCCAGCGCTCCCTATCTGCACGACGGTCGCGCCAAGACGCTCGACAACGCGATTCAAGCTCATGATGGCGAAGCGAAGTCGGCTCGCGACAAGTACCTGAAACTCTCTTCGGATCAACAGAGACTACTCGTCGAGTTCCTGAACTCGCTGTGAGAGCGTTCGTAGGGTGCGTGCAGTCTTCGGAACGCACCACTGATGTTAGACATGTTAGATAGATGGTGTGTTCCGAAGACTCCGCACACCCTACCAGACAGGAAGAACGGAGATTGAGATCGGGGCTCTTGCTGAGTCCTTCTGGCGAAGCGAAAGGGTCTCCCTTTCTCGACGCGGCAGGAGCCCCTTTCCTTCCATCGTGAACAATGTGAATCCAGCTAAACAAGATGCGCTTTGTCGATCGACTGCCGTCGCGCTAAGATGGAATCAGCAATTGCCTGGTGATCGAAAGTCAGGCTTCACTCCTCCGTTCATCTCACGAGGTCTCTGCGATGTCTGCACAAACCGTCGAACAACTGCGAGCGAAAAAATGCGTTCCGTGTGAAGGGGGCGTTCCCAAGCTGACGCCCGACGAAGCGGCTGCTCAACTCGCCAAACTGCAAGGCTGGACGGTCACTCACGACGGCGAACGAATCCGCAAAGAGTGGGTCGTCAAGAACTTCATGGCCGCCATGAACTTCTTCGGCCAGGTCGCCGAGATCGCCGAAACCGAAGGACACCACCCCGATCTGCATCTGGTCGGCTATCGCAACGTTGCTATCGAAATCTGGACGCACGCCATCGGCGGACTGTCCGAAAACGATTTCATCCTGGCAGCCAAGATTGATGAACTGCCTGTTGAACTGAAGAAGTAAGGAGTTTTAGCCACGGATTGACACTGATGAAACACTGATCAGGAATCAATGCAGCGGAGAAGCTGTCGAATAAATGAAGTCAGATCGTGACTATGAATCTGCTTCTCATTCCTGATCCGTGTTTATCTGTGTGAATCCGTGGCGAAACCAAACTTCTCTGATTCAGCCGTGATCCGTGGCGAACTTCCGCCGTTCCCGTTAGCTTCGTGAGACATCCTGTCTTCTAGCTCGGGTTCCCATCCACGGCGAGGCTGAACATGCTGGCGGTCGACGTACGCGATTTGCGCGTGAAGTATGGTCGTTTGGAAGCCGTCAAAGGGATTACGCTCGAAATACCACCGGGGGAAGTCTTCGGCTTTATCGGGCCGAATGGGGCGGGTAAGTCTTCGACGATTCGCGTGCTGGCCACGCTGCAGCCCAAGTTTGAAGGCCGGGCTCGCATCATGGGTCTGGATATCCGGTCCAAGCCGCATCTGGTCCGCGAGAAGATCGGCTATGTTCCCGACTTCTTCGGCGTGTACGAAGACCTGACCGCTCGCGAATATCTGCACTTCTTCGCTGCCGCTTATCGACTGCCGGTTTCCAAACGCAAGGGGGTGGTCGATGACGTGCTGCAACTGACCGACCTGACCAACAAGATCGATTCACCGGTCGATTCCTTGTCGCGCGGCATGAAACAGCGGTTGTCGCTGGCTCGAGTCTTGTTGCATGACCCCGCAGTGCTCCTGCTGGATGAACCGGCTTCGGGGCTGGACCCGCGGGCGCGCATCGAGATGCGAGAACTACTGAAAGCCCTGAAAGAGATGGGCAAGACAATCCTGATCTCCAGCCACATCTTGCACGAACTGGCTCAGTTGTGTACTCGGATTGGCATCATCGAAGCGGGCCGCATGGTGACACAGGGGTCCGTTGCGGAGATCTACCGCGAACTGGGAGTGCTGAAGATCGTCCATGTTCAAGTTGCCAATCAGACGCCCGAACTGATCTCCAGCTTAAAGGGACTGGCAGGGATCACGCAGGTCGAAGATCAGGCCGATCGCATCTCGATCCGATTCGAGGAAGGGAGTATCGAGGTCGAAGACATCCACGACTTCATTCACAACCAGGGGGCACGCATCCGCATGTTCCAGCCGGAAGTGATGGATATGGAAACGGCATTCATGAAACTGACCGAAGGGCAGACCGCGTGAGTGCTCCCGGATGGTCATTCGGACTGCCGATGCTGACCAAAGACCTGATCGAGCAGGCCGCGCACAGGCGCACCTACATCCTGCGCGTCGTGTATGCCGCGGTGCTGTATGGCGCGGCGCTTTGGATCTACGCCGACATCTCCGGCGGAGGATCTCAGGCCGAAGTCCTGAGCCGCGGACAAGGTCGGCAAATGTTTCTGACGTTGGTCGCCGTGCAACTGTGGGCGGCCATCATTTTACTCCCCGCGATCAGTTCGGGAGCGATCACGTCGGAAAAGGAGCGTGACACGCTGGGATTGCTGCTGCTGACGCAACTCAGTCCCACCACGATCATCCTGGAAAAGCTGATCAGCCGCATGGTGACAATGGGGACGTATCAGCTCCTTTCGCTGCCGCTGTTTGCCGTCGTTTATGGGCTGGGTGGGGTCGAGCTCTTTGAGATCCTGGCGGCGATCTGGTACCTGGCCTGGTGGAGTCTGGTGATTGGTGCTATCAGCATTGGTTGTTCGGCCTGGCATCGCACAACGGCCGGGGCGTTCATCTCTGCTTATGCCATTATGCCACTGGTAGTCTGCTTCGCGATGTCATGCCAGAGCGTTCTGTCACCCGCCGTCGCCGAGATCTGGCGGCCCAGTGGTGAGATGTCGACGATGCAGTACTTTGTCGCCTCGCTGGGGACAATCGTGCTGCTGCTGGCCATGTCCGTTCCGCTGCTGCTCGTCACCTGGTTCGTCGTGGCGTTTGCTCAGATGCATCTGCTGCAGCGAGCGTTCGTCCCGCCACGCAATCTGCTGCTGGAATTCTTCAAAGGCCTCGACAAATTCTTCGAAGATCTAAACAACCAGACCACGAGTGGGATCCTGTTGGTGCGGGATATCGATACGGGACCGCTGTTCGATCCAATCGCCTGGCGCGAAACTCGCAAACGCTCGCTGGGGACTGTTCGATATCTTTTCCGCTTGCTGATCGTCCTGGAAGTGCCGTTGGCAATCGCGATTTCCTGGACCGTGACCGACAATGGATCGAGTTCTTTTGACGGGCCGACGACATTCTTCCTTACTCTGCTCTGGCCGATTTCCGTGTTGGCGATTGTCGTTCATACGACAAACGTGATCTTCGCCGAACATTCGCGGCAGACGCTGGATGTGCTGCTGGTCACTCCGCTGACGGCACGAGAGTTGGTGACACAAAAGCTGGCGGGCGTTCGTCGATTGATCGCCGTCCTGTCCGTCCCGTTCCTGACGCTGGTTATCTTTCAGGCGACATGGACGCTGTATGTCGTTCGCGGCCTGGGTCTATTTGGTCGTGGTAGTGACGATGGCAACGTCTTCGTTCATGAAATCCTGGGGATGACGCTGGCGTTGCTTGTCTATCCGCGCGTCGTGCAATGGCTGTCGTTTCATCTCGCCTTACGTGTCAGGAATCAGACGCAGGCAGTGTTGTGGTCACTGATGACGATCATCGGGCTATGCGGTATTCCCTATCTGGTCGTCTATCTCGTCGGCGTTGTCTTCTCGATCGAACCCACTGATGCGACCCTCGCCTGGATCACCTGGCTCAGTCCGATCCGAGTCCTGTTTCATCGGAAGATTGTCCAACCATCCCCGTGGTCAGGGGCCAACCTCAATCAAGTCCTGCAAGACCGTTTGTTCGTCGGTTTGGCACTGAATGCGGTCACCTGGGTCGGCCTGTGGCTGTTTCTGCGGTACCGTGCGATGCGAGACTTCTCGAGTTCGATGGGTCGCGCCGAACCGTCGGGAGCCGAGTCATGAGTGCCTTCGCTCGCCGTCTGTTCGCGCTGCCGAGTTCGCTTAGCGATATGGTAACCCGGGGCACCGGCAATGTGTTCCCGTTGCTCTCGCGTGAGTTAACCGAGCAGGCGGCACGCCGACGTACGTTTGTCGTGCGAGTCGTCTATGCCGTCATACTGTATGTCGTCGCGATCTGGATTTTCTACAACCAGGTCGAAAGCTGGTCGAGTCGAACATTCAGCGCGCTCGGTCAAGGACTGCCGATCTTCATCGGACTCGGCTGGCTGCAATTTTGCGGCATTTACCTGTTCCTGCCCCCCATGACTTGCGGCGTGTTAACCGCCGAAAAAGAACGAGACACTCTGTCGTTGCTGATGCTGACGCGATTGGGCCCCTGGTCGATCCTGATCGGCAAGCTGTTCAGTCGCATGGTGACGATGGCATCGTTCATTGGCCTTTCGTTGCCATTGTTCGCTGTGGCGTACAGCTTCGGAGGGGTCGAAGCGAGGCAGATTCTGGGGCTCGGATGGACGTTGGCCGTCACGATGCTCCAGATTGGCTCGCTGGCGTTGGCCTGCTCAGCGTGGTGCCGCACGACGGGTTCGGCTTTCATGGCCACTTACCTGATCGGAGCCTTGTTCATTGTTGGGCCGGTTTATGCGACACAGGGGGGACAATACGATCCACTCGGCATCCTCGACTTTCTGGTCGAGTACTGCCGCACGACGGGTCTCGCGGGTGGGGATCTCATCCGCGGGGATGTCCTGAAAGTCTTATGCGGCCCCTGGGCTTGCCTCGATCAGCAATCGTCTGTCCGACCGTTTACTGCCACCGTGTCACGGACCGGTCCGATGTTGCTCTCGGCGGCGGTGTGCCTTCTCTTCGCCCGAGCAATGCTGTGGCGACGCGCGTTCGTGCCACCGTCGAATGTCATGCTGAAGATGTTCCGCTCGCTCGACACGTTGTTTCATCGACTGAACCAGAACAGGCTGACACGCGGAATCGTGCTGACGCGCGAACATGTCCAACTGCCGCTGTACGATCCGATTCGTTGGCGCGAAACGAAGAAGCGTTCACTGGGAACCACGCGATACCTCATCCGCCTGTTGCTGGTGCTGGAGATCCCCGTCCTGTTCGGAATGCTGATCCCATTTTACGGCGACTACACTTCGAACTACGCGCCGGCATTTGTCGCCGCGTGGATCGTCTGGGTCATCTCCGCTCTGGTGATCGCGATCCATGCCACGGGTTTGATCGGGCTGGAACGATCTCGGCAAACGATGGATGTTCTGCTGACCACTCCGCTGACCAGCGAGTCCATCGTGAAAGAAAAGTTCGCCGGGATCTCGCGCATGATCATCGTGCTGTGGATCCCGCTGGCGACAGTCTATCTGTATCAGGTCTGGTGGACAGGCTGGGTCGGCAGCTTCAAATCGGGAGACATCTTCTTCGGCTTCGTGCGTAGCTTGCTGGCCATGGCGATCTATCCCTGGCTGATCGCCTGGATCGGATTTCATTTCGGCATGCGCTGTCGCTCGCAAGCTCAAGCGGTCCTGGTCACACTCAGCATCCTGACCGCCGTCTGCGTGATTCCCGCCGCGCTCGCTGCTTACCTCAATTCGAACGGACTGTGGACACTCGGCGAAATCGGTTGGTTAAGCCCTGCGATGGTCTTGACCGAGAGCACGCATGGCCGCCAGATGTTTTCGGATTACCGGTATTCCTACAACTATAATAGCTATCTCCAGAACAGGGACTATCTGGTCCTGATGGCATGGGGAGGCCTGTTCTGTCACTTTTTCCTGGCCGGCCTGCTGCTGCTCTGGCTGAGACTTCGAGTACTGAGAACATTCGCTCGCCGGCTGGGACGCAACGACGGACAGATCATCGATGATGACGACATCGAACGCCTGTCGGAACTCCGTCGTCAGATTGCCAAAAGCGGGATCTTCCGATCGAATCCGAATGACGAGTGAGTTTTAGCCACGGATGGACACGGATGAAACACGGATAGGCAAAGAGGTAAAAGATTCAATGTGACGATCTGGCTCCAGTTCCTGACCTGTTCTCCTCACTATGTCTTCTGTATTGATCCGTGTTTCATCCGTGTCCATCAGTGGCTAAAACTCTTTTCCTTGTTTCCGAATTCCCACATGTCGGAATCCTGCGATTACTCGGTAACGCAGGCCCGGCGCGGAAGTTCTGGTAAAGTCTGCCGACGACTTCCTGCATTCGACAAGTCGCCATGTGGCACGATCTGACAAGACGCAGTAGACTTCTGCGCGACAGCGCGATCTCTCGACATCAGATTTCTGCGAGCCGTGTCGATCTCTTTTTTTGACGCGGAATGCGTCTCAGCGATAATTCATGCGACGTCCAATCTACGATTCTCCTTCGCTCATCAAGAGACATCCCATGGTGACACCGACTCCCGTTCGCTCCGGGTTTCGCGTAGCTGGGCAGGACACACCGTCGACGATTTACGCGCATCCCCCGCTGGTCGAAAGCTGGTTGGGTGTCGATTTCGCGACGTCGGTCGATCTGGCGTCCGCCGGTCTGCAGGCGTTGCGAGTGCAGTTGGGCCCTGAATGGCTGGGCAACTGGAAGCCCGTTGAATTGGGTTCTGCCAGGCAACTGACGAACGTGATGGGTGATCGAGCTCTTCGCCTGACGCCTCAAGGCTTCGCCTTCGGCTGGCTCGGCTACAGCGGCGAACGCTATCCACGCTACGAATCGATCCGTGACGGTTTCGTCTCGGTCTTCACTGCCGTTCAATCGATGGGAACGAATGCCGACCAGCCGCGAGTTCCCCAATCCTGGTCAGTCTGCTACCTCAACCGCATTCCGCAAGGGACGGTCTGGTCGACCGCCGGCGATTGGAGTTTCTTCAGCCTTTGGCAGCCCGTCCCGTTGCAGGGATTGGGCATCGAACCGACCGGCTTTCGCGCGGAATGGGAACTGCCGTTGGAAGCGGAACGCGGTACGTTGAAGATCAGCTTTCAGCATCGACCGGTCGATGAAATCGAAAACGTCTGGATCAATCTGACCGCTCGTGGTCCCGTGGAAGATGCCGAAACAGGTGTCTTCGACGGCCTGGATTACGGCCGCGAAGTGATCGTCCGCAGCTTCAACGACCTGGTCTCACCCGACGCCAAAAAATACTGGGGCGTCCAGCTACGCTGAACAACACGGATAAATCCGCGTAGGTGATGTTATGTTTAGCATAACTCTTCAGCTCCATTCGCGTATCTACAGTGCATCCCACCTAACTGTGGCGTCCCGCGAGCGGAAAACCGGATGCTGATTGGCATCTGTGTTGATGGTGGCGGAACAGGTCTTGTGCAATCAATTGTAGACAAATGGTGGAGATTCTCGGACAACTATTCCGAGTTCAACGATGAGATATTCGCCATCGGCATTCAGCATCCGCACTTCTCGGCCATCTCTCAATTGGATAGATGGGTTTGGCGCACGATCACCGCTCAGCCATCTGGCTACCAGCCGAAATCTTCCGCCAGAGTCGGTATACGCAAAAAACTTTCGTGTTTTAACGATTGCAAACGCCACTGCCGATTTCCGCCATTGGTACAAAACGAAAGAAGCCCCAGCATATCGCCGGGGCTTGTTCGCTTCGATATCGAATCGTGCGGAGAGAATCGCCACCGTTACTTGGGAATGGCCTGGATTTCCGCGAGGCATTCTTGAGATTCTGGTCAGTACAGAAGACCGCTTAGGCAAACCCATGTTTCAACGCGACACGTAAGTGCGACACGCACTAATCCTCCATGCTCTCAGCGGCGATCTTCGTATAGATCTCTTTCGCCTGATCATAGGCGGCCTTGGCTGCGGTGCGTTCGTTTTCGCGGATCTGGTTGACCTTAGAGTTCCAACAGACATCGACCGCCTTCGCACACCAGTCGGCACTCTTACGGCTCGCTCGGATCGGCTTGCTATCCACTTCGACGAAGATCGGATTGGTGTGACACGACGGCAGGATCCGCAGAGCCACCCAACTGGACTGTTTCAGATCCAGATCGAACGCCAGGTTCTGCAGTGATCCATCCGCGGGAATGGTCTTCGTCTGAACTGATTTCCCGTTGACGATCAGTTCCACGGGTACGGTCCGAGTCTCACCAACGCGGCTCCGTTCCAGATGCCAGTACGGTTGCTCATCCAGGCGTTTGGCTCGAATCGCTTCGGTCTGCGATGTTGGCTTTTCTGCCAATAGCGCGGTGGCATCGCAGGTGATGCGAACCGAGTCCGCCTTGGCCAGAGACAAGCGACTTGGCTTCGAGGCCTCCTTGTCAGCTTCACCCACACCCAGCCCATTCAGCTTGAAGTCGAAGAGGTGGCTCAGGCCGTCACCGCAGTAACTGCGCCCCGCTTTGACTCCTTCAATCCACGACTCATAGGTCAGCGGCTGACCTTTGGGGAGCTTCACATAGATGCGGCCCAACCCGACTTTTTCGCCGTAGATGCAGGGGAAATCGGTTTCGCCACTGATCCGCGTTTCCATGCCACAGTTCAAAGTGTGATACCAGATGTTCAGCTCCCAGATGGCGGGCGTATCGACAGCCGAGATGAAGTCGCAGACCCCTTGAGTCGTCGTGACGATGAACTCGTTCGCGCCGATGCCGTCAAAGCGTGGCATCGCATAATCGGGCAATGTTGACGCCGCTTTGCCAGCCCAACCGTTGGGAGCACCACCCCAACTCCGTTCGACGAACTTGCGAGACCCATCCGGCATGGTGTCGGGCAGAGCCAGGCCCCAGCCGCTGTGACTATAGCCAACAACGCCTCCCTGCATCTGGCCCCACTTCAGAACCGGCTGTGTCCAACTGGGCCAGTCTTCGAGCAGCGTCGTTCCTGGGTAGTCATCTTCTTGCAGGTTGAGCAAGCACAAGTGTCCCGCATGCGACGAAGGGAAGCCCGAGACTTCGACATCGTAGCGCATCAGGTTCGTCGGTCGCGATAGGGCGGATGTCTTCCCTTCGAAGTATCGCTTCTGCGTGTACCAGCAGGGGCCCCAACTGAGCACGCAGCCAATGTTCAGGTCTTCGCCCAGGATGTGACGCATCATGTCGCCGGGAGTCACACCCTCGGTCGGACTGTCGTAGTGCTTGCAACCGGCCGCGTGAATGTGATGATCACCCGAATACCAGTCTCGCTTGGCCGCATGAACCCAGCGTCGCAGCTTCACATCAAAACGCTGGCTGGCTCCGTCGGTTCGCACTGTGAGTGGATGCGTATCGATGTGGTATTCGGGACCGCGCTGTACAACGACGGTGTAGTCACCCGGAGCGAGATGAACGGACTCGCCATCCATGCGATAGATCTGTTCGTGGAAGAAAAAGTCGGGAGCCAGTCGGCGATAGACATTGGGATAGACGCGACCTGCCTTGTCGCGAATCGTCAGGGCCGCGGTCGTGGCGGTGTCGTCGAAGTCTTTGATTCCCAGCACCACTTCGACGCAGGGGACGCCGACGAACAGGATCGGCACCGAGTTGCGAAAGCCAAGGTCCTGCGTCCCCTGACCGACATGAAAGCCCAATTGAGCTTCCCGCCGACCGACATCGCGACTGAAGAGTTGGATGATGCGGTATTCCAATTCCAAACCCGACAGCCCCGCCTTTAACGGCTGCTTGTCGAACATCTGGGCGTCGAGGAACCGATTGGGCACATCGCCGAGTTGAACCAGCTTCTCGTCGGTCATCGGCTTTTCGCGAGCGTTCTTTTTCCCCTGCTGGTAGACCGGTAGCAGATTGGGACTTTCGGGGATGAGCGGTGCGGTGACCCCCGCTTCGTTGTGAACTTTCACCAGAAACGTGCGCCATCCCTGCTGCACCAGTTCCTTTTTCGCAGGCCCTTCGACGACCGAGACTCGACTTTCCGGGTTGATGCTGACACCTGCGACACAATACTGGTCGAGGACCTTCTGGATCGCTGCGGTACACGCCGAAGCCTTCTCGAGTTTGAATGCTTGCTCAAGACTCTGGCGATCCTCTGTGCTAAGGGGAGCACCGATGAAGTCGAGGGCCTGCGTCAACCGTTCTGTTGCCGCAATCAAGGGTTGCGTCTC
>CBIHQO010000105.1:0-12095 GCA_966211735.1 uncultured Schlesneria sp. | reverse complement strand
GGCATGCACGCCTCCGGTATGCAGGCTCTTCGGACCTGCTTGTCCATCTCCGTGTGCATGACATCCCATCCCGTGCGCCGTCGCGCTAATGCATCCCAGGATATCGTCACCGTCCGCATGAGTTCCTTCGTTAATCCCGTAACAGTCACCGCTGGCCATGCCACCGCCGTTGTTATTACAGTCAGCCATCCAACTGGCTCCGACTCGGCCACTGGCCCACAAGCCTCGCGGGTCCGTCGCCCCCAGGCCAGCTCGAATTTCCCATGCGGCAACGGTATTCGACGTGCCATCAGTTACGGAGTTGATCCCACCCCAGCCGTTGTAGCCCATAACACCACGCCAGCTTGGTCCCAGTTGCCCAGCGGCCGGTGGCAGCGTTCCGGTAGTCCATCCTTGAGTACCGTTGAAAGTCTGAGGCCCTGTTCCTGACGCGGCATAACTGCCGCGGCCCCATTGGTTGGGACCCATGCGGCTCGTATCGAGGAACTTATTGCCGGCGTTGGCGTACGAATCACTGGGGCATTGGAACCCTGCAATGTTGGCGCTGGTAATGGGCGCGTTGATCGAATTGCCGATGGCGACGTTGAAGTTCGCCAGATTGAACAGGGGGCCTTGATCGATGTACGGCAGCATGCCGACCAGCCAGTTCGGGCCATGCGTCGTATCAGCACTCGATTGCTGATAGCCGATCAAGCCGCCTCCGGGAAAACTGCTGAAGTACATCGACGCCGGAAACTTCAGATACGTATCGTGGTAATTGTGCAGCGCCAGGCCAATCTGCTTCAGATTGTTCTTACATTGAGTGCGGCGAGCCGCCTCGCGAGCCTGCTGGACAGCAGGCAGCAACAGGGCAATTAAGACCGCGATAATGGCGATCACAACGAGCAATTCGATTAACGTGAATGCGCGTTGCCATCGGCTTGGGTAACGTTGAAGCTTCATTAATACCTCCATACAGACTGACAAGTGCGATGCTGATACCGTGATTGGAAAAAGACACCAGTTCAGATGAAGGGGTGTCTTTTGTAAATGTTTATCAGATGGTTTCTGACGAGTGCTGAGCCGTTTAGAAGTCACCGACGACTTGCCCGTCTGCCTGGGCAGTCTTGCCGGATCGAACATCCCCGGAAGCGACTGTATTCGACGTTCGGCCTCAAGCCGGGCTTCCAAAGGACAACGCAAAACAATCGATTAGAAATCGCCGACGATTTCGCCAGCAGCTTTGGTCTGGATGGCCTTGTGGACGTTGCCATCGATATTCTGGGAAATGAATCGTGTGGAGCCATCGGCCATCAGGCAATGCACACCGCCCACATGCAGGCTTTTTGCACCGGCTTGGCCGTCGCCGCCGGAGTAACCACCCATGCCGCTCGCCGTATTGTTGTAGTTCGCGGGTCCCCAGGCGTCGTCACCGTTCTGATGGTTATTGCTTGCGCTGCCCCCTTCGTTGATGCCCCAGCAGTCGCCAGTTTGGCTTACGCCACCGATCATGTTATTACAGTTTCCCGTCAACCCCGAGCCGGGGCGGCCGGAGACAAATACACCTCGCGGATCATTCTGATTCGTGCCAGCGCGGATTTCCCAAACCAACGATGTATTAGATGTTCCGTCGCTGACTTGGGCGATACTGCAGCCGCCTTGATTCCCAAATATGCCGGCATTCGTGCCTGTATTTGAGTACCAGGTGTTCATGTTTCCGATTGCCACGCCACTGCCAGCATAACTGGCTCGCGAAAACTGTTGGTTGTTCGTCACAAACATATTACCCGCATTGGCATTACTATCACTCGGGCACCATAGTGAGGGAAGTTTTGCCTGCTGGATTAGCACGTTTGTTGGGTCGAAGATTGAAAGATTCGCGTTAAATTGATTGTAAAGCGGGGCTTGATCAAGGTATGGCAGGATCATGATACGCCAACCAGCACCTTGATTCGTTCCACTCCATCCTCCGGTATCGATACTGCCGGTTCGCCAGATCTGCCCCGGTGGGAACATGTTCGTGGTGTCGTGATAATTGTGCAGTGCCAAGCCAAGTTGCTTCAGGTTGTTCTTACACTGGGTTCGGCGAGCCGCCTCGCGAGCCTGCTGGACAGCGGGAAGCAGCAGGGCAATCAGGACTGCGATAATCGCAATCACCACCAGCAGCTCGATCAGCGTAAAAGCACGCTGTCGACGTAATTCAGGACGACTTTTCTTCATTTCCAGGGCCTTGCAAAGCAGAATAAAACAGATTCATCAAAATGTTGTTTTGGCTGTATCAATTAGTCGCAACTCGTTGCCCACCAAAGAAAACGGGAGACCTGACCAGTCAGTCAAATTATTGCATCTGATCGCGAACGTACAAGGGATCTCCGAAAGATGGATTGGAATTCAGTTACAATTCAGTTCGAAAGAGCAGGGATATGTTGATCCGTCCACGATTGCTGGTACCGGCAATTTTGCTCACCTTGGCCCTCGTACTGGTCGCGGCAATCTATTGCGGCCGAAAACAGGTGGAACCGAAGCTTCCCGCTGGGGTTACAGCCCAGGAATACCGACGGGCTCGCGAAGCCTTTCAACTGAAATACAGGAAGGTCGCGGACGAGATCGACGTCCTCTCATGGATCGCCGAACGGAAGCTGGCGTCCAACGATCCCGCGAATGCCGTTCTCTGTTTCGCAGCGATTCCGACAGCGCATCCGCAGTATGGACACATGGCTCGGTATCAGCAGGGCCAGATTCTGCTCAAACTGCATCGAGCCGTTGAAGCCGAGCAACAATTCCGGGAATTGATCGCCGCGGAAGAGTCCGCGCCCGTCCTGGAGCCGCGTTTGCTGATCATCGCTCGCGAAAATCTGCGACATATTCTGGAAGTGGAACTCCGCTTCGAAGAACGACATCGCTTGCTGACGGGGGTGATCGAACGTGGTGATGAAGATGCCTTTGAAGCGGTCGTGTATTGCTTCCCAACCGTCTTGAGATGGAATGGTCCCGAATCCATTCACTGGTTGGAACAGTTTCACGCCGCCAGTCCCAGGAACTCGTGGCTCGAGATTGCCCTGGGTCGCTATCGGACCGGCCAGGGGCGTCTCGATGAGGCGCGGCCGATTCTGGAACGCATTTATCAGGAGCAGCCCACAAATCTCTGGGCCGCCGCTGCGCTCATCGTTTGTCTGCAGGAATGTGGCGATCTCGATCGGGCTGGTGAGCTCGTGGCGACGCTGCCCCCACAGTCCGAGAATGATCCTTGGCAACTGCTGATGTTACGCGGCTCGTTCGCGCTCCAGAATGGAAACGCGGATGTCGCACTGGCGGCGTATGATCGAATGCTGCGACAAGTCCGGACCTGCACGGAAGCCTGGCAGGGGGTGGCTCAGGCGGCTCAACTGAAAAACGACGTCGAACGCCGTACCAGGGCGCTGGGTATGGTTGCGGGCCTGGGGCGAATCCAGAATCATCTGGGGAAGCCGCTTCAGAATGCCGCGGACCCGAATTCTTATTTGGACGTTGCCGATCTGTGCGTCGAATACAACTTGCTGACAGAAGGGGCGTTGATGGTGCGGGCCGCGATTCATCAGGCTCCACAACATGAACGAGTGTTGGCGACCCGCAAGGCCATTCGGGAACGCTTGGCAAATGAAGGACTGCCAGCTCTGCTGGGACTTTAGAAAAAGAAGTCGCATGAACATTCGAGCGCACGTCACGCACCCGTCGAAGCTTCGGATCGCATTCTGCGCCCTGCTGGCCTGGGGAGTCTGCGGCTGCACGCAACAGCCTGCCCCGGCACCAGCGATCAGCGCTGACGTGTCATCCAGCCGGCCTGTCGACGTTCAACGAAGCGCGGTGTCCACGAACATTCCCTCGCGACCAGCCACAACGGGTCCGGGGACGCCGCTCAAATTTCGCGATGCGACCGACGAGTGGAAGCTGGATTTCGATCGCTACGACGACATCGCCGGAGAACATCGTATCCAGGAAGGGATTGGCGGTGGTGTCGCTGCGTTCGATTATGACCAGGATGGACAACTGGATCTCTTCTTCGCCCAGGGAAGTCGCTTGCCGAGAACCAAAATCACCGACGAATTCTCGAATGAGCTATATCGGAACACAGGCGGCCTGCAACGAGTCACCGCGCTGGCGGGACTGACTTCCTACGGCTATCACAGCGGGGTCGCCGCGGGTGACGTTGATGAGGACGGGTTTCCCGATCTGTACCTCACCGCTTTTGGCAAGTCGTCGCTGTGGCACAACAACGGTGACGGAACCTTTGTCGACGTTTCTTTGGCCGCCAACGTCACGGTCGATTCCTGGAGCAGCAGTTCTGCTCTGGCGGACCTGAACGACGACGGTCTGCTGGATCTTTACGTCGTCACGTACCTCGACGCGAACGACGATCCGCACCGCAAGTGCAAAGAAGCACGTGCTCCGAATGGCTATTCGCAGTGTTCGCCAACCCTGTATGCCGCCATGGACGATGTACTCTTCATCAACGATGGCCAGGGAGGTTTTGTCGACGTCACTCACGAGGCGGGAATCAATGGGAAGGACGGTAAGGGACTGGCCGTGGCGACCTGCGACTTCAATCATGACGGCGTTCCTGAGATCTTCGTGGCCAACGACGGAACACCTCAGTTTCTGTATGTCAGGGCCGGCAAGATCAAATCGACGACGCACGAAGACATTGTTGTCCCTGTCTTCGAAGAGCGAGGGACTGAGCTGGGTGTCGCACTCAATGGCGAGGGCCGGTCCATCTCGGGGATGTCCGCTGCGCATGGCGACTATGATCGCGATGGCTGGGATGACTTGTACATCACCAACTTTTATCTCGAACCAAATATCTTGTTCCACAACCTGGGAGCGGCTGGTTTTGCGGACGCCTCCACCTCGTCGAGGATGGGGCCGCCGACTCGCCAGACGCTCTCCTTCGGGGCCGAATTCGTCGACGTGGATCACGATGGTTGGCCTGATCTGATTGCAACGGCCGGGCATATCGAAGACCGAACCTACCTCGAACTCGAACCGTACAAGATGCACGCGCATCTGTTTCGCAACGATCGCAACGCCCGCTTCACCGATGTCGCTTCTACAGCAGGTTCCTACTTCGAGTCGCTCCGCGTCGGTCGCGGTCTGGCATTGGGCGATCTGGATCGAGACGGCGATCTGGATGTCGCGATCTCGCACCGTCAGGATCGAGCCGCCTTGCTGTTAAACGAAACCCCGCGCCGAAGCTCGAGTGTGGTGATCAGGCCGATTGGCAAGGGCCATACGGCCAGAAGCGGTGTCGGCACGCGCGTGACGGCTGTGGGAGTGACTCCCCCGCAGTTCCAGGAACTCGCCGGAGGCGGCAGCTTCCAGTCCGCCTCCGCCCTTGAAATTCACCTGGGTCTAGCCGATCACCAGCAGTTCGATCAATTGGAGTGCCGCTGGGCCGATGGCGAAGTCGAACTCTGGCCCAATGTCGCCCCCGGCTACTACATCGCCGTACAAGGACGCGGGTTGGTCCGGATTGAGTCGGCATTCTTTCACTGACGGGTAGCCGGGGCGGGAGCGCGCTGGAGCGTTTCGCGAAGCCCCGGTTGAAGGTCGAACGACTTTTTTCGCAACTCCGGCCACTCGTTTCGATCAGAAATTCACTCAGTCTGGCTCATGTTTCAACTCGACACGTAAGTGCCGTCAGTACTAGCAAACCGCAGGATATATCGTTGCGAACTGTGCAAAGAACAAAGCGATCTCCGTCAGAATGAAAATGCTGACGGGCTGTACCTGATACGAACGGCAGGCGATCACGAGCGTTCCAATCGGGCAGGCGAGCCATGCAATCAGCGCTGGCAGCAGTATCGCGGTTCCAAATGGCAACACCGATTCAGAGAACTGCTGCGACCAGAGGAGTCGCGCGTCCGCCAAACTGGTGCACGCACAAGCTGTCACTGCGACCAGATGGACGTAGATCAAGTAACGCATGGTTGAAGTCGAGTTGCTCAAGATGGCGGTTCCGGCGCTGTCAATTGGCGTTGATCGTTTCCTCGTCCTGAACAGAGATCGCCAGAGTTTGATCAGTAGTGAGTTGACAGCGCGGAGTGGTTGAACGAGCGGCGATCGCAAAAATCCATGCTTTGACCAGCGAGAAGTAGATTACCTTGCCCGAAATGTCATCGTCTGGAATGTTGAGCGCATACCAGATCCAAAAAGGAATCATCAAGATGCAAATGATGCACATCACATATGTGCCGTAGAAAAAGAACCTCCGCATTCTATCACTGAACGGGAAACGCATCGATTCGGCAGCGACAGCTCCGAACATGACCAACATGATGACTGCTGTGATCCGCTCAAAAATGAAGATCGGTTCACTTAGCATGTTGCGGCCCCTTAACTTCAGCTCCTACAAGATCAGCACACTGCACGCGTGGCTTCCACAGAATCAAACAGGCGGAGAGTAGCGTCAGCGGAAGAGCCAGGACCCAGTAGTAGACTGCCCGAAAGTGCGTACGGATTTCTCCTCTGATTGAATCTTCCCCTTGGTGCGCACTCCAGCGTCCTGTGGCCACGGACCCGAATTTGATTCCGCCCCAGTTCCAATCAAAACGAGGATCGTTGTAGGTCCAGATATCGATCTCGCGCCAATTTGACAGCACCTGAGAAGTCCAGC
The DNA here is from genome assembly GCA_966211735.1 of uncultured Schlesneria sp. Classification (GTDB taxonomy): domain Bacteria; phylum Planctomycetota; class Planctomycetia; order Planctomycetales; family Planctomycetaceae; genus Schlesneria. The sequence goes on along the minus strand of CBIHQO010000105.1, from coordinate 5,467 downwards.
GGATCTTCTCGAACTGGTCGGAAGGGCTTCGCCATGTCCAGGAAATGTAACCTGGATACGACTTGCACTCGGAACCCGAATCCCAACCGGGCACCTCGATCTTGTCCACGACAAATTGGCTGCGACCCCAGGCGACTCCAAACAGGCACGCCATCACCAGCGAGACGCATCCCACTTTCCGTCGCCACCCGCGGAAGAACTCACGCATTGGGTGGCCTCCTCCGTGGCTTCCAGAGAATCAGGTAGCCGGAGATCAGAGTCAATGTGATTGACGCGATCGCAGGCTCCCAAAGCCTCGAATCATCCGTGGTCGCATGTTCGCGCGATCCCACGGCAAGCACTTCGATCCATTCTGTCGCCGCCAGGCATGCGAGCATCAGCGACACAATGCCTGTTATTTGTCGCCAACCGTGCAAGTAGGTCTGCATGGGGATAGCCCGGTTCGTCGATGAAACCCTTTCACAATACCAGGCTATCCGTGGATCGGTCAGCATCCGGCATCGATCACTCGGCATACTCCAGCAGTTGTTTGGCCTGATGAGCCAGGTTCGTGTCTGGAAAATCCTCCACGATCTTTTCCAACGCGGTTTTGGCTTTCGTTTTGGCGTTGGCGTTGGCCCCCGCCAATTGCTTGCGAGCGGCTTCCAAAGTCTTGGTCGCGGTCAGGCCGGCTTTCACTTTCGCGTCCTTGGCCAGTTCCTTTTTGGACGTGGTCACATCCTTGGGGAGTTCAAAGCCGTTGAACCGCGTCGTCACGTCTTCAATCAGTTCATACGCATGAAAAGTGTTCTCTGCTTCTTGAGCTTCCTTCACCTTGGCTAACTGCTCATCGATTTCTTTCTGGATGACCTCCATCAATTTCCCGGCCGCTTCTTTCACATCGGCCTTCGACGACGCCGAGAATTTTTTCAGGCTCGCGGCCAGGCCTTTGTAATTGCCGATTTCCACTGCGGTCCAGGTCGCTTTCAGTGCGTCGGGGATCGTGGAGGGTTCGACCTTCCAGGCCGCCCCTTCGACTGCCTTCTCGGCAATCTCTTCCAGGTCATCTTTGACTCCGGTGTGGATCTCACCATCGGGTGTGATGTAGCGATATTGGAACGTGACCGTTTCACTGATCGGTTGGAACAGGCCGCTGGCCTTCTCGAAATCCCGGTTCGTGTCCACGATGATCGGCCAGGGGACTTTGACTTGCGAGAGATAGCCCTGAATCTTTTGCTTCGGACTGCCGGAATTGACCGCAATAAAGATCACCGGTTGCCCGTCAAACGCCTTGGCCGCTTCCTGCAGTGCGGGCCAATTCTTGCGAACGCCCTGGTCGTCCTCTTCGAAGTAGTACAGGACGATTCCCTTTCCCTTCAGAGCACCAACCGATAACGGCCCGGAATTGGCCCAGGAGTTCGGATCGGTCGGGAAGGGAGGGGCCGGATCGGCAAAAACATTACTCGTCGTGGCGGCCAATGCAACCAGCACGATCAGCACACGAGGCGTGTTCATTGTCGAAAACGGTCCGAGCATGGAAGAACCTCCGGGTGATCAACTTGATGATGCAGATCAGGAATTGTTGCGACAAGGCCGTCTCGAGTGCCACGGTGTTGGAGTCTTCGACGACGTCGTGCTGCTTTGCCGAAGACGCCAATACCGTGGTACTCGCACGATTTCACCAGATACCAGATAGAGTAGACGGATCGGCAAGGCATCGCAATCAGCATTTCCCAAAGCCGTGCCAACGCCGCGGCTGCCGCTCTCCGTCTTTCTGTGCGACCCCGGGCAAGATAAGATGGCGGCTGACTCACCCTTTTGAGGACTACCGTGGCCGCGACCAACGACCTGTTGTTGATTTTGAATTCGCTCTACCAGGACGTGGATCAGCAGGCTCACGGCCTGGAGCAGGTTCATAGCGAACGACTCGTCTGCCGCCGCGGCTGCTGCATGTGCTGCGTCGATGAACTGACCGTGTTCGAAGTCGAAGCGGCCAACATCCAGCAGTCGCACGCCAATCTGTTGCAGACGGCCGATGCCCATCCCCCAGGGGCTTGTGCGTTCCTGGACCAGGACGGTGCCTGCCGCATCTACGAACAGCGACCCTACGTCTGTCGAACCCAGGGACTGCCGCTCCGCTGGCTCGACGAAGATGCCAGCGGCGAGTTTGTCGAGTACCGCGACATCTGCCCCCTCAATGACGAGGGAGATGTCGAAGCGGTTGAAGACCTGCCCGAGGACGAATGCTGGAGCATCGGCCCGATCGAAGAACGCCTCGCCAAACTGCAGTTACAGTTCGGCAACGGCAAGCTGACACGAGTCCCGTTGCGATCACTATTCGAATGAATTGAATGTAGCAGGCACACTCCGTGTGCCGTTGCCTTTTAAGTAGCCTTCTCGCTCCGCGAGAAGTAAGCCAACAGCGAATCCGCGCGTCCTAAGGAAGCGGAACCTAATGGCAATCACGCCGTCGCGTTCATCGGCTTACTTCTCGCTCCGCGAGACGGCTACTTGAGGGCGGGCGTAGTCATCTGCTCACTCTGCATCCGCTTTCGCGACATCCAAGCACCTCAACCAGTCTTCACTGCGAAGATACAACCGCCCATGAGCCAGCACGGGCGAAGCCCACGTCGGGCCTGGGTATTTGACTTTGTTGAACGAAGTTCGGCTGATCTCCTTCCAGCCCTCTCTACTGAGCTTTGCCAAAGCCAACGTCGCATGCTCACCCAGGATGAAATACTTCCCTTCGGCGAGTGTCGCGGAACCGCGGCCGTACGTGGGGAAGGGGACCGTGGCGCCCGTCTTCGTATCCGTGATCTGACCGGTGGTGCGGTCGACTTCCAGAGACAGTTCTTCGACCTTCCCTTCGTAACCATTCGTCTCCCACACCCGCTCGCCCGACTCGATGTCGACGCACTGCAGCATCCCTTCCTGCTCGTGCCGCCCGCTGAAGCCGTACAGGCAACCGTCCTGATAGATGGGGGTCGACCAGTGAGTCGACATCCCGCGCTTGTCACGCCAGACCACATCGTAGTTCATGCTGTCAGGATGAACCTTGAGCAACGCCATGCCCGTTTCATAAGCGGCCGACAAGAAGATCCGATCGCCAACGACCACCGGCCGCGCGGCGTTCACTGACTCATGCGTCCGCGAACGGAACCAGTACTTGAAGCGGACGCGACCATCTTTCGGGTCCAGCGACACCAGCCCTTGCCGCATCAGGCAGAGCACATGTCGCTGGCCATGGATTGTGACGGCGATCGGCGACGAATAGCTGACCACCATCTCATCGTCGGACCACTTCAAGGGGCGATTGCCCGGGCCATCCGTGACGACACCGTCCCAAGTCTCTTTGCCGACGCTTTCCCAGATTGTCTTGCCGGTCGCCGCGTCGAACGCGACCACGCCCGAATTGGGCTGGCCACCAACCAGCACCAGCAACAGATTCCCTTCCAGAATCGGCGTGCATCCCGCTCCAAAGAACTGCTGCGGCACCTTCCAGTCGGTCGCCGTATCCCGTTCCCAGACCAATTCGCCCGTCTTGAGATTCAAGCAAACCAGCCGCCCCTGAGCCCCAAACGTGTAGCACAGCGATTCGGTCAACAACGGCGAGCAGCGCGGTCCATTGCTATAGCCGTAGGGGTCCGAGAAATCAGTCTCGTACTCATATTTCCAGACCGTCTCAGCATTATCGGCGCGCAGGCATTCAATGACATCCATGTCGCGCAACCGATGATGAATCACCAGCTTGTCACCCCGGATCGACGGCGAGCTATACCCCTTGCCAACTTTCTTGTCCCAGACCACGCGAGGCCCTTCGGCAGGCCATTCATCCAGCAACCCGGTCTCGTCCGAGATCCCCGTTCCCTGCGGACCGAGAAAGCAGGGCCAGTCTAGGCCAGGTGTGTTTGGCTTCGTCTCAGAAGTCACTTCATCGCTCGTCGAGACTTTGGCGACCCCGGCATCCGCATCATCACCTGCAGGCAGCACCTCCGCTGGTGCAGCGTTGACCGCGGCCGCCGCTTGTGACGGAGTCGCTTTGGCCGGCAAGTCCGTGCCACAGCCCACCATCAGGCAAAGGATCAGGCAGGTGGGTCGTAATGTCCATCTCATGGCAACAGTCCAAGGCAGTGATCAATGTAGACCGCACACTCCGTGTGCGGAGTCCGCGTGGTATCACTTCACAAGATGCACAAAGCCCGGCTTGAGAGCAAGCCGGTTTGATTTCGTCAGCGGTGCGGCGTCAGCCCCCTGGCGTCCTTTGTTCGCCCTGCGGTGTTCGACCAATCCGGTTGATGGCGATCACCAAGATAGAAAATCCGACGCCCAAACTGACGAATACAGTCGCGCCGATGATCGTTCTCAAGATCGGAATCGACGGCAACGGAAGATCGGCCAGATCGAGTATCTGGAAGAAATTCATCAGACCGATCGGCGGCGCAAGCATCACGCAATAACCCGCGATGCAAAGCCAAAGGTTTGGGTGTTTCATCGCTCAACTCGAAGTTGCTCATCACCATTCGCCTCCCGGTGACAACAACAGGCCACCGGTTTCAGGGCTTCCCACTAACCATTGATAGCCGATTTCCTGGCTACAAAACGGTTCAATCAATCCGGCGATATTATCCCAGGTTCCCGGCGTCATGCGACATACAAAGTGAGAAGTTCCCGGTTCCCGGATGAGCCCTTGATCGAAAGCGCTAACTTCTAGATTCACGTGGCAACCATCAATGGCTTCGACAAAATCCAGTTGATGAACCTGAACCGGTGGTGAGTCGGATGTGATCAACTTGGAGAGCATTCGCACCAATCGGCCAGCTTCTTGCGGGGCGAAATCCGTGAGACCAACGAACGGACAATCGGATGTACCGTGAGCAAGGATTCCGAGTTTCATTGTTTCTCTTGCCAGCTTTGAGCTTCATCCCAATCAGCCAAAGATGCACAAAGCCCGGCCTGAGAACAAGCCGGGCTTTGTCAGTGGACTCTTAATCGCATTCGCCCAATCTCTTGGCGAGATTAGCGACAAGATCTACTTCTTCCCAAAGTCACCAGGGTTGCCGAACAACCCGCCACCGTTCTCGCCACTGGTCTTGCCGCCACGCAGCGGTTCTTTCCGTTTGCGTTCGTATTGCTGACCCTGCGATGGAGCCATGTCTTCGTCTTTTGGCTTTTCGGGCTTTTGCTTCAGGGCCTTCAGCGACAGGCTGATGCGCTGACGCTCGGGGACCACTTCCAGTACCTGCATCAGAATCTCTTGCCCAACGGAGACAACGTCGCTGACCTTGCGGACGCGCTGATGATCCAGTTCGCTGATGTGGACCAGGCCTTCAACCCCTTGCTCCAGTTCGACGAACGCTCCGAAGTCCGAAACGCGAGTTACCTTGCCGGTGACCTGCTTACCCATCGGGTAACGGTCTTCGACGCCGGCCCACGGGTTCTGGGCCAGTTGTCGCATCCCCAGGCCGATCTTCTGCTTTTCGCGATCCAG
>CBIHQO010000104.1:0-12152 GCA_966211735.1 uncultured Schlesneria sp. | reverse complement strand
CCGGCCGCCGACTGTACCGCGGGGGCCCGATTACGCGGCGCCCGTTACGTCCCCAATCGGAAGTCCGCCGGGAATGGTTCTTATTCCCGGCGGCGACTTCGCGATGGGGACAGATTCTGAGGTGGGATGGCCGGACGAGAAGCCTGCTCATCGCGTGCATGTCGATAGCTTCTGGATCGATGTCACCGAGGTGACGAATGATGAGTTCCGTGCCTTCGTGACGGCTACGGGATATCGAACTACTGCGGAGAAGCCCGTCGACGTCGAAGAGATCTTGCGGCAATCGCCCCCTGGCACACCGCGGCCGCCTGATGAAAGCCTGGTCCCTGGGTCGCTGGTGTTCGTGATGACCGACGCCCCGGTCAAACAGGACGATGTTTCGCAGTGGTGGAAGTGGACGCCGGGAGCGAACTGGCAGCATCCAGAGGGGCCGCAGAGTGACCTTCGAGGGCGCGGCGACCATCCGGTCGTGCATGTATCGTGGTTCGATGCCACCGAGTATGCGAAATGGGCTGGAAAACGATTGCCGACCGAGGCGGAATGGGAGTTGGCTGCCCGGGGTGGTTTGAAGGACAAGACCTACGTCTGGGGAGAAGAGGCTCCTGACGATCGCGGCGACCTCGCCAATATCTGGCAAGGGAAGTTTCCGCATCGGAATTCGCAAGCGGATGGATACCTCCGCACGGCTCCGGTGAAGTCGTATCCGCCAAATGGCTATGGTTTGTATGACGTGGCGGGCAATGTCTGGGAATGGTGCAGCGACTGGTATGATCGCGAGGCCTACAAAAGGATGACTCAGGATCTCACTTCGAACCCGCAAGGCCCTGAGCGAAGTCATGATCCCACTCGCCCGTATATGCCGCAACGATCGCAGCGAGGGGGATCGTTCTTATGCAATGACAGTTATTGCTCGCGATATCGTCCAAGTGCCCGGCATGGTTGCAGTCCCGATACCGGGATGTCGCATGTCGGGTTCCGCTGTGTGAAGGATCTCGATGCGGCGAGCAAATCACCGTGATCGCTGAACGTTGTCTGTGCTGGAATCAAGCCTGTGCGGGCCCTAGTCGTGGATGGCACTTACCCTCAGAAAGGAAACACAACGATGAAGCAACTCCATGGCCAAAGTCTGGCGATGGTCGCTGCCGGAGCCGTGCTGGGCTATCTGGCTGCCACCAGTGGTTCGCCAACGATCCCGGCCCGGCAAGCCGTCGCCGCGACGACAACGGAGTCAGACATTGATCGAGGTGGGCTGAACGCAAACGTGTTGAACTCGTCGAAGGACGTGCCTGGCTGCTGTTTGAATGGTGCGTGTCGCGGTGAACTGCTGGCGGTGGCTGATGCTGGAGAGCAGCAACGTTCTACCGTGCTGGCGCAAGCGGGATCGGTTCAACCTGCATCGGGTTCGACCAAGAAACCCAATATCCTGGTGATCTTCGGTGATGATATTGGCCAGGCAAATGTGAGTGCCTACACGCTTGGTTTAATGGGGTATCATACGCCGAACATCAACCGCATCGGCAAGGAAGGGATGATCTTCACCGACTACTATGCCGAGCAAAGTTGTACGGCTGGCCGGTCGTCATTCATCACTGGTCAATGTACGTTGCGCACGGGCTTGAGCAAAGTGGGTGTCCCTGCTGCTCCTGTCGGTCTTCAAGCACGAGACGCCACGATCGCCGAGTTGCTGAAGCCACTCGGTTATGCAACCGGGCAGTTCGGCAAGAATCACCTGGGGGATAAGAACGAATATCTGCCGACAGTACATGGCTTCGATGAGTTCTTCGGGAACCTCTATCACCTGAACGCCGAAGAAGAGCCAGAGAATCGCAACTATCCGACGGACCCGAAGTTCAAAGAGATGTTCGGTCCGCGCGGTGTCCTGCGTTGCAAGGCCACCGAGAAGGATGATGCGACGGAACAACCGCGATGGGGGCGTGTCGGCAAGCAGACGATCGAAGACACTGGACCTTTGACTCGCAAACGGATGGAGACGATTGACGACGAGACGACGGATGCTGCGGTCGAATACATCCAGCGGCAATCAAAGGCGGGCAAGCCCTTTTTCTGCTGGATGAATACGACACGTATGCACTTGCGGACGCATGTTCGCGAAGAGCATCGCGATAAGCCGGGACTGACGGCTCGCACTGAGTACGCGGATGGAATGATCGAGCACGACAATCATGTCGGTAAATTGCTGAAGGCGTTGGACGATGCCGGGATCGCTGATAATACGATTGTCCTCTACACAACCGACAACGGTCCGCACATGAACACGTGGCCTGATGGAGCGATGACGCCGTTTCGCAGTGAGAAGAACACGAACTGGGAAGGTGCGTTTCGCGTCCCCTGCATGATTCGCTGGCCAGGGAAGATCAAGGCGGGGTCGGTTTCGAACGAAATCGTCAGCGGGCTCGACTGGTGTCCAACATTGGTTGCGGCCGCTGGCGATCCTGAGGTGAAGCAAAAGTTGTTGAAGGGCCACGAAGCGGCCGGGAAGAAGTTTAAGGTCCACCTGGATGGCTTCAATCAGTTGCCCTACTTGATCGGGCAGGATCCGAAGAGCGAGCGGCGAGAATTCATCTATTTCAACGACGATGGAGAACTTGTGGGCTTGCGCTATGAAAACTGGAAAATCGTGTTCATGGAACAGCGAGCTCCCGGCACCTTGCGCGTGTGGGCCGAGCCGTTTACTTCGCTGCGGCTGCCGAAGCTGTTTGACCTGCGAGCTGATCCCTACGAGCGGGCCGACGTGACGTCGAATACTTACTATGACTGGTTTCTTGATCGGGCATTTGTACTGTACGGGGCTCAGGCGGGAACTGCGAAATTCCTGGAGACTTTCCGCGAGTACCCTCCCAGCCAGCGTGCGGCCAGCTTCAACGTCGATCAATTGATGGAGAAGCTGCAACGTAGCCTTGAGGCGCATTCGAAGTAGTGAGTTCTTGTGCCCCTCTTCTCCATCGAGCGAGAGGGGTCATTGTTCCTGGTGGTCGTCATCAGCCTGCCGAGACAAACGATGATGCGGTTGCCCGTATCCATTTTTGCGTTGATTGCCACGTTGAGTGTGCTCCATCACAGTCAGCTTCTGGCAGAAGAAATCTCCTTGGCATCTGCGGATCCCCTTCCCTCCTGGAACGACGGTCCAGCGAAGGAGTCGGTCTTGGAATTTGCGGCCAAGGTGACCACGGAAGGTGGAGCGGGCTATGTCCCCGCCGAACTGCGGATCGCGACCTTCGACAATGACGGCACGTTGTGGACTGAACAGCCGAATTATGTGCAAGCGTTCTTTCTGCTGGATCGGATCAAATCGCTATCCGCTCAACATCCCGAATGGAAAGAGCAAGAGCCGTTTGCCAGTGTTCTGAAAGGGGATCTCAAAGGAGCGATAGGAGGCGGTCAGCAAGCGATTGAAGAGTTGCTGATGGCGACTCATGCCGGCATGACGACCGACGAATTTGAGAAGATTGTCACGGATTGGCTGGCGACGGCCCAACACCCACGCTTCAAGCGTCCGCATACGGAACTGGTCTATCAGCCGATGTTGGAAGTGCTGACATTCCTGCGAGCGAAGGGGTTCAAGACGTACATCGTGTCCGGTGGCGGCGTAGAGTTCATGCGTCCGTGGGCAGAGAAGGTCTATGGCGTTCCTCCGGCTCAGGTCATTGGCAGCAGCATCAAGACGAAGTACGAAATTCGTGACGGTAAGCCGGTCTTGTTGCGGCTGCCGGAGTTGAACTTTATTGATGATCATGCGGGGAAGCCTGTTGGCATTCATTCACAAATTGGTCGCCGCCCGATTGCCGCGTTCGGCAATTCGGATGGTGATTTCGAGATGCTGGAGTGGACGACCAGTGCGCCGGGATTGCGATTGGGCATGATCGTGCATCACACAGATGGCGAACGGGAATACGCCTACGATCGAAAATCGATGGTCGGCAAGCTCGACAAGGGATTAGACGAGGCCAGGCAGCGGGGTTGGCGCGTGATTGATATGAAGCAGGACTGGAGGAAGATTTACTCTGTCGATAAATGAATTGAAATCTGTGGCTGGCAGTACGATCGTTACAACTGGAATATTCCTCAGGGCAGGATTGAGCGGAATGGGATTTCGCTTGGCCTGACGACTTGCAATCGCGTCATATTTTCGGCGGAACCGATACAGATCTCGCTTCGGGCGCTATGGAAGGCCTGGTCTGTGGTGACCGCGAATATCAGGAAGTCGTCTCATGTCGCGCCCGGCAATTGCAAGGATTGCAATTCAATGGGGCCTGGTCTTGCTGGTTGCGACAACGCTCGCTTCCAAGTGCGATGCTCACTCAGATGCAGGGAATACCGAGCCGCCAATCGTCCCGCTGATCACGCCGCAGCCACCGCCGTCTCCACCTGGTCCACCGCCGTACGGTGGGCCGATGCTCGAACGGATGAAACTGACCGGCGACTGGGGCGGAAGTCGAGGCCAACTGCGCGATTATGGAATTACGATCGACGCGAGTTCGACTCAGTACTACCAGGGCGATGCCGCGGGCGGTCTGAATCAAGCCTTCGAGTATGGTGGACGCGCCGACTACCTGCTGAATTTCAACGGGGAGAAGCTGGGGCTGCCGAAGGGGTTCTTCATCGATTTGCATGGCGAGACGCGCTACGGCGAGTCCGCGAACAACCTGCCGGGTACGTTCCTGCCAACGAACTTGATGATGGCGTTTCCGCTGCCGAACGGGACCGTCACTGCGTTGACGGGAGTGAAGTTCACTCAGTTCCTGTCGGAAAACTCGATGGTCTTCGCCGGTAAGATCAATGTGTTTGATGGGTTTAAGCAGCCGTTGACCGGGGCCATTGGTATCGATGGCTTTATGAATACGTCGCTGATGTTTAATCCCGTCTATATCCGGACGGTGCCGTACTCGACCTTGGGAGCCGGGTTCGCCTATCTCAAGAATTATGAGCCGGTCGTCTCCGCGTTGATTCTGGACACGAATAATACTCCGACGGTGAGTGGGTTCGACACTTTCTTCAGCAACGGCGCGACGTTCCTCTGGCAGGTCAACGTCCCCACGCAATTCTGGGAATTGCCGGGACATCAAGGATTGTCGGGGTCTTACAGCAGTGGATCGTATAGCAATATCCAGGGGTCGCCTTATCTCAATCCGATTTCTGGCACGGTTGTGGTTCCGACAAGCGTCGACACGGGCTCGTGGTCGTTTGCCTACAACTACGATCAAGCCCTCTATGTCTCGCCCGACAACCCGCAACGGATGTGGGGCGTCTTCGCGAATCTTGGTGTTGCCGATGGCCAGCCCAGCCCGATTCGCTGGTTCTCCAGTGTGGGTCTCGCCGGAGCCAGCCCGCTCACGACGCGAAAGCTCGATACGTTCGGGGTTGGTTACTCGTACCTGGGACTGAGCGATCGCCTGAAAGGGAGTGCGCTGGTTCCGATTCAAAACGAACAGGCAATCGAACTGTTCTATAACATCGGGATCACGCGCTGGTTCCATGTGACCCCCGATATCCAGATTCTGGATCCATTCCTGCAGCGAACTAGTACCGCCCTGCTGGTTGGGATGCGGGCGAAAATCGACTTCTAAGTCGATCAAAGTAGACGCCACACGATGAGGATGTGAGTGAATGGCTTACTCTAAGTAGCCATCTCGCTCCGCGAGATGTAAGCCGATGAACTTGGCGCCGTGATCGCCATCCCGTGCCGCGGAATCGGGGCGCGGATTTGCAGTTGGCTTACTTCTTGCGGGGCGAGAAGGCTACTTAAAGGGGAACGCGGCACACGGAGTGTGCCTACTACTTTGGCTGACCCTTTTCTTTGCGAGCGAGTCGAATCATTGATTGAGGTTGAGTGAAAGAGGGGATCTGTTCAGAATGGGCTCTCGTTCAAGTCGATGACTTCCGTGGAGTTCGTTTCGTGGCCGATGCTTTGGAATATGCGCAGTCGCTCGTCGCGGTCCCTTCTGTCAGCCGTGATTCGAATGGGCCCGTCAGCGATGTCGTCGAGCGGCATCTGCGTTCGCTGGGGTTTGAAATTGAACGGCAGGAGTTTCTCGACCCGCAGGGGGTGCCGAAGTCGAATGTCATTGGACGCAAGGGGATCGGCACGGGTGGATTGGCTTATTTCTCGCATACCGACGTTGTCCCGGCTGATACCTGGTCGGTCGCGGAGCATGGTGCCTTTGCTCCGACCGTTCGCGATGGTCGACTGTATGGTCGCGGCAGTTGCGATATGAAGGGATCGATTGCCTGCATGTTGGCAGCCGCTAGCCGGGTGAGCGAATGCACGCTGAGATCGCCGTTATATCTCGTCTGCACGGCTGATGAAGAGGTCGGATTTCACGGAGCTCGCCGAGTCGCCGAAGCGTCCCGGTATTATCGTGAAATGGTGGCGGCCCAGACGCGTGCGATCATTGGTGAGCCGACCGAGTTAGATGTTGTTTACGCACACAAGGGGATCTATGGCTTTCGTGTCACGTCGCGCGGGAGGGCGGCACACTCCAGCACTCGCGATGGCATCAATGCCAATGTGGCGATGATCCCATTCCTGTCCGAGATGAAGTTGCTTCACGATGAAACGGTCACTGATCCTGTCTGGAGCAATACCGAATTCGATCCGCCAGGGATCAGCTGGAATATCGGGATCAACGACCATCACTGCGCGGTCAATATCACGGCTCCGGAAAGCGTCTGCACGGTCTACTTCCGACCGATGCCCGGCCAGGACGGCGATCTGCTGGTCCAGCGTGCCGAGGCGGCGGCAAAACGATGTGGTTTGGACTTTAACTTCGAATGTCGTGGCTTGCCGTTGTACGGCGATCCAGATTCCGAGTTCGTGCGCGATACTCTTGGTCTGGCGAAGCGATCAGCGGCGAAGACTGTCAGCTATGGGACCGACGGCGTCTGTTTTACAGAGTTGAAACAGATTCTGGTGCTGGGGCCTGGCAGCATCCAGCAGGCGCACACCGACGATGAATGGATTTCGCTGAAGCAGTTGGACGCGGGCACCGCGCTCTATGAACAGATGATTCGGCGCTGGTGCCTGTAGTCGCCTTGAGGGCCATTCGGATAGACTTCACGAATGTTGTTCGTGCCTCAGTTCGCGGCTTGGTGACATGAATCCGGTGCTTGCTGAAATCACGTGGCGTCCCCGCATCGGTGATGCCAATGCGTTGGGATGGGGCATCACTGCGAGCTATTTCATCGCGAGCTTTATGTGTGTGCTCGTCGCCAGTCGGTTGCATGGAGCTGGTTCAGGGGATGGCCGATGCCAGTCACGATTCTGGCTCATACTTGCGGCCACGATGTTTGCCTTGGGGTGGAACAAGCAGCTTGATCTACAGATCCTGTTGACGCAGATCGGTCGCGAGCTTTCGCGATCGGGCGGCTGGTACAGTCAGCGTCGGCCGATCCAAGGGGCATTTGCCATCAGTTGCGCGGCACTGGGTGTCATTTGCGCAGTGGCAGGATTGCGTGCCATCTGGGGGCAAAAGCTTTCTGCTTATGTCGCCTACCTCGGCGTGATCTTTCTATTAACTTTCATCACGATCCGCGCTGCCTCGTTTCATCACATCGACACGTTGCTCTATCGCCATCCCCTGCTCGGTAGCTGGCTAAATACGGGCCTTGAATCGGGCGGCGTGATGCTGGTGGCGTTGGGCGGTATGCTCGCGCTTCGAACCGCCAAAGTCCCAAGGTGACGGGTTGGCCGGTGGAAATTGGCCATTTTCTTCGCCATTCCGAAATCATCCAGTCGCAGTCTGGGTAGTTCAGGCCGAGTATTCTCATTTTTCCAGTCCTGCTGGTGATAACGGTTTTGAGGGTCGATATGAGATTTGGTCATTCCAGCGGAAGTTGAATTCCAAGGGATGCACCAAAGTCATCCTTTGAATGAGGTTCGGACCTATGGCCTCGAAGCGCCAACGATCTTCCCTGTTCTGGCAGTTTCTGTGCTGCATTGCGGTCGTAAGTGGTTGTGCAACATCACGTTCCAATCGCATGTTGGATATGAGTGGCGCCGCCGTACCACGGGAATTGGATAAGATCACATTACCAGCTTATGTAGTGGAACCACCCGACATCCTGCTGATTCAGACTGTGAGTACGTTGCGCAGCCCAGAGTCTCTGCTGATCTCGGGGGATCGTTTGCGGATCCATCTGAAGAACGGATTGCCTATTGATGTCGGAGTCGATCCGACGGCCAACCAACTGCAATACGACGCGGAATCGCAGATTGAAGTCGGTTTTAAGGTTGTGTCAGGGACGTACCGGATTGGTACTGACGGGAAGATTGACCTGGGACCGTCTTACGGGAAGATTCCGGTCGCCAATATGACTGTTGCCACGGCAGAAGCGGCGATTCGCAAGCACCTGGTGGACAACGTTGGTCTGAAGTCTCCTGAGCTTCAAGTTGCGCTGGAAGACACCGAGTCGCCTCAACCGGTTTCCGGCGAGCATCTCGTGCGACCAGATGGCCGTGTGTCACTCGGTATCTATGGGGAATTGTTCCTCGCAGGGATGACGCTGCCTGAGGCGAGCGCTGCGGTAAAGCAGCACCTGGAATCCAACGGCATTCATGATCCCAAGGTCTCTGTCGACGTCTCGGCCTACAACAGCAAACTTTACTATGTGATCACCGACGGCGGGGGGTATGGCGAGTCGGTGACGCGATTGCCGTATACTGGGAATGAAACGGTCCTCGACGCGATCGCGCAGATTCAGGGCTTGCCCGAAGTCTCCTCCAACAGACTTTGGATCGCTCGACCCGCCCCGGCCGGCTCTTGTTCGGCCCAGATCCTGGAAGTGGCGTGGGAAGACATTGCCGCCTTGGGGCAGACGGATACAAACTTTCAGATTCTTCCCGGGGATCGCGTTTACATCCAGGCGGACAAATTGGTTGCATTCGACAACTACATCGAGAAAATTGTGGCACCCTTCGAACGAATCTTCGGTGTGTCGTTACTCGGGGTCCAAGTCCTTCGAAATTCCAAGGGGGTCTACCCGATCCGCGGTGGCGGTGGGGGTGGGGGATTCGGTTGATCGTTTGAAATCTCCTGATGCGGTCGCTTGACGAACGGAACGCAGTGATGATTAATCCCGCAGTTGTTCGAGGAAAAACCATGTCGCATCGACCCAGGTTACGTGCAATTGGACTGGTCCTCCTCGGTGGTAGTTTAAACGGTCTCCTTGTCGGTCAGGTCTCTGCCCAGTCTAAGCAGGGACCAAGGCAACAGATTCGGCAAAGCTTTCGCGATCGCCCGACGGTGAGCCCCTACACGAGCTTGCTGAACAATGGTGGTGGCGGGGGAGCGGCCCTGAATTACTACAACATTGTTCGGCCGCGTCAGCAGGCCTCGAGAGTGGCTCGCAGTTTGAGCAACGAGTTGAAGTCGGTCGAATCCAATGTGAAATCGCTGGAGCAGCGAGAGCCGCAAATACTTGGCCCTTCCGAAGTGATTTCAACGGGCCGGATGGCTCCCACGGGTCACCCGACAGCCTTCAACAGTTTGGGTAGTTACTTTCCTGGCGCGCCTCAATCAAGATGAAGCGAACGCAGGTGTTCATGATTTCTGTAGACGCTTCATTGAGATTCGGTGGGCGTGAACTTTGGAAAGGATTCCATATGCACAACCTTCATGGCTCTGCACCCTCGTTAAGATCGACTTGGATCCAGGTCGCCATTGTTTTTGCCGGTCTCGCGCTGTCTGTGCAAGAATTGCCCGCTCAGGAGTATGGAATACTTCCCGAGTCCGAGTTGATGGAGGGCGATTCATCGTGGGGACTCTTCTGGAGTAAGTCGCGAGCCATCCGATATGGTTCGGCGTTGACACATTGCACACGCCTGTATCAACGTCACATCCCGGCCTTTCCACCGGTGTGTCATCCTAGTTTCGGGTATCACAATCCGTGCTGGCGACAAGTTCCCGTTGATCGCCGTTGCCAACCTTGTGATATTGTGCCGACCGGCTGGACGACAGAATCGACGCCGATTCTTCCAGTGCCGGCCTCTCCAGTGGAAGTGCCACCAGCACCGAATTCCAATTTTGTGCCGACCCCAGCCAGATAGACCTCCCCACTTGAGAGAAGCGACTGGAGTGTGAACGCCGTCCCAATGCGGCCTGCCCGTCGATTCAGGGATGCGCCTCACAACGGAGGAGTTGGGTTGCAGCCCGCCGAGCTTTGCTGCGACGAGCTGTGGGCGGTATCAATGAAAGAAGCCGCTCGTTGCCGAGCGGCTTCTCTGTTTACGTTTGCTGAAACGTCTCAGTGACGATCTCAGACGGCAGACTTAAATCGCTTACGGTAGCGGGCAAAAGCCATACCGATCCCGCCCAAGCCCAGCAGGGCCATCGAGGAAGGCTCGGGAACGACTGGCGCGGAGTCGAGAGTGATCGTTACAGGGATATTCTGTGCTCCAGCAACGCCACCCTGCGTCAGTGCGATCTTGCCGATCGAAATCTCGAACTCACCACCACGACCGAAGAAGACGTGGACTGGTGAGGTCATCACCAACGTGAAGTCAGGGCTGGCATCACCAACTGCGCCGGTCGTAGCCGTTCCGACCATGGTCAGGTCGACCGTCCCGATCAGTGGGTTCGTGAACGTTAACGTTACGGTGTAGCCGAGGCTATCGGTTTCACCTGGAACGATGTTCGTTTCCGTCGCGGAAAACTGAATCGATCCGGCACTGAAACTGTAGAAATCGCCCGGAGCGGACAGTTCCACTGCGGACGGGGCCGGTGCTGTTGTGGTCACCACGCCCAACAACTGTCCGCTGGATTCCGGGGTATCCATGCCAATACCGGAGCCTGGGCTAACGGCCACGTTGCTGACGTCGAAAATCACGCCCGCGTTGGCTTGGCTGCTGAACAGCACTGCGACCGCGGATGCCAGAAAGAGACTCTTCAAGAATTTCATAGATCGATTCCAATCGCTCAAAACGGAATGTTTAGAATTGGCCGACAGCCACATAGAGGCCGTCGCAACCACAGTCAAAGACAAGTCATTGCTGATTAGGCAATGTGCCCTTGCGGCGGTCGCATCAAGCCTGAGCGAGGAGCGTCTGGAAGGAACTGAAACGACGTTCGGTCGAGCCAGTTGATCAATGTCCATTCAGACAATGCGGTGCAATATTCACAGATTGCGACTGTGACAGATTGTGGTCCAGCCGTGGAAGATCCCGATGCACCCGCATCATTGGAGCATTCACTCGGCAAAAAGCGAAACTGCCAGAACAGAGCAGCAGTCGCCAGCGGGGAGGAGTCACCGATTGACTCGGAACCTGGCGCCATGGAGTCGTCAGAGCCCGGCACCAAGTGAGACGAGTCCGACATCAATTCAACGTCGTGCAGCGACGCGGTCTTAACAAGGTCCGACGCGCTTGGTGAGAACGATTCAAAAATCAGTGCGGCGCGTGCGTTCGTAGAACAGGCGCAAAGACTCACCGCGGTCGCCAGCAGAAGCGACTGGATGGAGACCATCCTGATTCGGTGAGGTTGACAGAACATCATTTCACGATCGCTGAGAGCAGAAGGGGCAGCTACTTCTTCGAGGGTAACAATTACACCAGAGTACTCCACGACTAGTTACAGAATCCGCGCCGTTCTACGGTCATCCGAAAAACTTTGAAATGACGATACGATCGCGATATGCAGGCCATGGTTTTGAACGCATGGATTTATAGTCCCAGTGTTGCGCGCAGATTGGCATAGAGCGGACGTTCCAGCGGATGCAGGGTCTGGTCCACCAATCCCTGATCAATGGCTCGATTCAATGCTCGTTTGGCCGCTTCGGTCTGCTTGAGTTGGGCACAGGCCAGAGCAATGTGGAAGTAACGTTCGGAGGATTCACCTTCTTTGGTGCTCGCTTCGAAGTCGGCGAGAGCATTGGCAGCGCCATTCGTGGCGAGGTAGACCAGTCCTCGCGTATCGAGCAGTGCCCCCTTCTGCGGAGTTAAATCGATCGCTTGTTGAATCAACCGCATGGCCTCTTTGCTATCGCGGCCGGTCATCGCCAGGATCACGGCCAGGAGGCCGAGCGCCGGGATGAGCCACGAGACCGCGGCCCGCAGCCGGGGTCTGTCCGCGAGCATGCTCGGCCTGGCCGATCAGCCCTTGATGGCGGACAGCTTGCGCAGCGTGGGCGGGTCGAGGAAC
>CBIHQO010000103.1:0-12169 GCA_966211735.1 uncultured Schlesneria sp. | reverse complement strand
GAATCGGCATTGGTCGCTCATCCTCAAGTTGCCGAAGCTGCCGTGGTTGGCTTCCCGCACGATATCAAAGGCGAAGGGATCTGCTGCTTCGTCAGCCTGAAGAGTGGCGATGGGAGCGAACAACTGGAGCGTGAGCTGATTTCGCACGTCCGCAAGCACATTGGTGCTTTGGCAACACCCGACAAGATCAAGTTCAGCGCGGCCCTGCCGAAGACTCGCAGTGGAAAGATCATGCGACGGTTGCTGCGTGACATCGCCGCGGGCCGTGAATCAGCGGGAGATACCAGCACACTGGAGGATTACACGGTCCTCGCCAAGCTGCGTGAGACGGAAGAGTAGTTCAGAAGAGCACGGAGTTTTTGAAACACAGAGGCACTGCTTCTGTGTTTCAGATCTCTTCCTTGTAGGCCTCGTTCCATCCGCAGTCGTCGATGACTTGCGTCCGGCGACTGGTCTCGGGACACTGCTCTGTTAGTCCGCTAGTTGCCCCGCCATATTCTCTCCGAGATCCATTCATGCGACGAAACACCGTGAAGTCCGCGTTGAAAGCCGGACAGCCTCAAGTTGGAACGTGGTTGTCTCTGGGCAATGTGTTCGCGGCCCGGCTGATGGCTCGAGTTGGCTTCAACTGGCTGACGGTGGATCTGGAACACTCCCCGATTGGCTGGGATAGCGCAGGTCAGTTGTTTGGTGCGGTTGCTGACGCCGGATGCATTTGCCTGGCGCGAGTTCCTCGTGGCGATCACGATTACATCAAGCGAGTGCTCGATGCCGGCGCGCATGGGATCGTGGTCCCGATGGTCAACACTGTTGAAGAAGCGAAGATCGCCATTGCCGCAGCCAAGTATCCTCCGACCGGCAACCGCTCGGTCGGTGGCGGGATGCACGCGATGAACTTCGATGCGACGGCCGGCGACTACTACAAATATGCAAACGACGAAATCCTGGTCGTCCTGCAAACTGAGTCACCAGAAGGCGTTGACAATGCGGAGGCGATTTACAGCTTGCCTGGGGTCGATGCGATTTTTGTCGGACCGAATGACCTGAACGCTCAAATGCGAACTCCCGACGGAGCTGATCCGTCACCGGCCGCCTTCGAAGCCATGTTGCAGCGGATCCTGGCCGCGGGCAAGAAGTGCGGGACGCCGGTCGGGATTCACGTCACCTCGATTGAAGCCTGTCAGCAGCGCATCGCCGAGGGCTGGCAATTCATGGCGTTGGGCAGCGAGCTACGGTTCATGGTGACCGAAGCTCAGAAAATGGTGCAGGCCATGAACCTGAAACAATCCGCTGACCTTGCCCGGTATTAGTCACTCAATTTGGCAATGTCACAGGCCAGCCAGTCTGGTATCCGCATCGCCAAATTGTTTCATTGGCATTCCCATTCGATCCAGCAGCGACAGGTACATGCTGCACAGCTTGCGATCGCCGTCGCTGCTCTTGGTGTAGTCGAGGACGCGACCTGTTTCGAGCGAGCCACCAAGTCCGCCTGCCAGCAACAGCGGCACTTTGGTCGAGTCGTGTTTGCTGCCGGACCACATGTTCGACACGAACATCAGACAGGAATTGTCCAGGACCGTGCCTTCACCTTCTTTCATGGCATCCAGGCGTGTGGCCAGATGCGCAAGCTGACTGACGTAGAAGCGCGACACTCGTTCATACTCATCCGATTCATCGTAGTGCGAGGCAGGATGATGAGCGGTGCGGACATCCAGAAATGGATAGAACAACCCCGAGAGATCGCGGCAGAGTAGCACGGTCGCAACTCGGGTCTTATCGGTCTGAAACGCCAGGGCGATGATGTCGCCCATCAATCGCATATGTTCGCGAAGGTCTTCCGGCAGGCCGTTATCAGGACGCTTCATCGTGATGGCCGGTTGGCCTCTGTCGAGGGCATTGCTGTCCGCTTTATCCTTGGCGTCGCGCGTGCGTTCGATGCGCTTCTCGACTTCGCGCACGCTATTCAGATACTCATCCAGCTTGGCTTGGTCGGCTCGACTGACTTGTCGATTCAAGTGAGCCGCATGCTCCTTGACGCGATCCAGAATGCTCTTCGTTCGTTTCGTCCCTTGATTGTCGAACAGGCTGTCAAAGGCGAGCGATGGATAGACTTCCATCGGAACGGGAGAGTTGGCGTCTTGCCAGGAGATGTGAGAGCTGTATGCCATCGAGAAATTGCTCTCGTGATAGCCCGTGATCGGCTGCTCGCAACCCAGGACCAGGCTGGGGAGTGAGGTCTGTTCGGCGTAGTGGTTGGCAAGCACCTGATCGATACTGATGCCCCCTTTCAGCACAGCTCCCTTTTGAAGAGCAGCCCCTGAAAGGATGTTCCCGGTCTGACCGGGATGAATCCCGACCCCGGTCGCGTGCTTGTTGAACAGCCCATTGATCACGTTCAACTTGGCTTTCACGGGCGCCAGCGGCTCAAGGCTTTTGCTGAGTTCCATCTCAGCCCCGGTACCCTTGGCATACCAGTGTTTGTGGTTGATGCCATTCCCCATGAACAGGGCCGCGAATCGCTTCGGGAAGGCGGCTTCGGTTCCACTACTCAAAGCGTCGGCGACCAGCGTTTCATCACCCCAGACGGGCAGCGACTCCAGCCAGGGCAAGGCTATGGCAGTCCCAACACCCAGTAATACCGTACGACGGCTGACTCGTGATTTTGAAGCGCTCATCGACACCACCTCGGTAGGACATTGATCGCGAAAATCAGTATATCGCAAATCCGGGCCGCGCAGCGACCAGAAGTCGTACCGGAGCGTTCTACAACAGGTCTCGCAGGTAGAAGTGGTGCTTACCGAGTTTGCCTCCGTAGTTGCCGGAGGTGATGCGAAGGACACCCGCGACGGCGGCCGCGGCATGCAGCCCGCGGCGCGTCGCCGCCTGCACATCGTCGAAGCTCAGGCCGTCAATCACGATCTCGTAGACGGCCTGGCAGTTGTCCGGCAGTTCGCTGGTCGTGACTCCGCGCAGCGTCGGGCAATAGGCGTCGTTCGTACTTGCCTTCAGTTTCGGATATCTCGATCCGACTTTGCTTCCTGACCGGACTAAGCCACCAGGAAACGGCAGTGCGACGTTGGTTCCTTGTCGGATCGCGTCGACAGCTGCCTCGGCCGCCTGCAGCGTCAACAACTGATCCGTACCGCAAATGATGAGGTTACCACCGGCCACACCCGTGATGGTCCCGAAGTAGTCCTCGCACAGGAACTCGCCATCCATCACAGGGATCCGCCAGAAGCGACGATCTCCCAGCTTCTTCGATTTCTGGAACGAGTCGCCGAAGTAGCGGATGCCTCCTCCGATCCGAATCTGCTTTTCCTTCGGACAATCGAAGATACCGTTGTAGCAGGCGGTGGTGGGACAGGTGAGCACACATTGCCCGACGCGGCTTTGCAGCGCCTTGCCCAGTCCATCAACACTGAAGCCAAACGCGAGAACCGCCACGCCGGGCCGGCCGTCGGGGGTCTCGTCTGCCGGAATCACCCGTTCGATGGCGGCTTCCACGTCGCAGGCGATGACGCTGGTTGCATTCCCGCAGAGAACGGTCGCCGCAGTCTGTGCCCATCGTGCATTCGCCGCAGTGATGATCAATCGTGCCGCTTTAATCGGGAAGGCTTCCGCAAACGTGTCGACGATTTCGACTCCGTTCAAATCCAAGAGGGCCGTCGGCGAAGCTTCCAATGTCATTGTGATCCCGAATGTCGAGTTGAGTATTTCGCGTCACAATATCGTTTGCAGTGGGCGCCAGGCTACGGTGCGGCCATTTGATTCCGCAAGTCGCCTTCTCGCTCTGCGCAGAACCCGGACACATAGGTGGCGCGGAACGACGATCAAGGCGTCGCGTTGTTTGGCTGGCTTCTCATGGAGTGAGCAGGCTGCCTGAAAGCGGGCGCGGCCTTTAAGGACGCGCCCGATCAACGCGGACGACATCGGCACTGGCGATTCCTGCTATTTTGCAGAGGTCACCGGATCGACCAGGATTTGGCTGGCGGCCTTACCTGTCGCGCCCTTCAATTCGACACCCAGCAGTCGCGCGATCGTTGGTGCCACGTCAATGTTCTCGATCTTGTCCATTGTCACGCCCGGTTGAATGCCGGCTCCGGTCGCGATGAACGTGGCGTTCATTTTCGGGTTCGTGGACAGAAAGCCATGTGTTCCCAAGGTGGATTCGCTGATCGTCACCACGTCATCGCCAGC
Source organism: uncultured Schlesneria sp. (assembly GCA_966211735.1). Classification (GTDB taxonomy): domain Bacteria; phylum Planctomycetota; class Planctomycetia; order Planctomycetales; family Planctomycetaceae; genus Schlesneria. The sequence goes on along the minus strand of CBIHQO010000103.1, from coordinate 7,972 downwards.
GGCGTTCGCGTTGATCCCGTATCCATCCTTAGCCACCAGGATCACATCGGCCATTTGGGCGTAGTTCTTGGGATGCGGCAACCCGTACTTTGCAAAATCATCGGGGCTCAGAATGGCAGCGATCCCTTCGTGATCGCGAAACAAGTCGACCACTTTTTTCCGGTCTTCTTCAAGCTTGTCAGGAACTGTCAAATAGACCATCCCGATTCCCCCTTCGGGGACGACCTGGGCGCGAGCCGTCGCGATTTGCGTCCCTTCCACGGTCAGCATTCCTGCCTGCCGCAACGCCACATTCGGCTGTAGCGTCTTGGGGATGGGCATGAAGCCATGGTCAGAGACGATCAAAATCGTGGTCTGATCTCGAATCCCCGCTTCGTCAATCGCACATACGACATCTTTGACAAGTGTGTCCGCAAACGCGACGGCGGTGTAGCCGGCCGACGTTTGTGGTCCATAGCGATGATGCGTCGAATCGAGGTTCAGCGGATGGAACAGCACCAGGTTTGGTTTTCGCTGGCGAATCACGTGACAGACGGCTTGTGTCCAGACGCGATCTCGCACCGTCCCCGACAGCTTCGAGAAGTTCTTGATATCCGCGTCGGAAACGATCCCTTCCGCCTTCAATTCGGCGATGAGGCGTGGAGTCGTATGCTCAAACGATTCTGGAACGTCAGGGAAGTTATCGGCAATGGTGGAGGTGTTGCGAGTGCAAGGCCAGTTGATCGCCGCCGTCGTTAAGCCCTGTTCGTGCATGACATCATAGATCGTCGGAGCCTGCACCAGATCCGACTTGTCTTTTCGCCCATTCACTTTGACGGGCAACCCGAGGCCTGACCTTTCAAGGACGCCATTGAACAGGACGCCGTGCCCTTCCGGGCGGACACCGGTTGTCAACGACGTGTGATTCGGCCAAGTCACCGAGGGATTGGAGACCGTCATCCCCCGGGCACGGCTTCCTTTCGCCGCCAGACCCCGAATCGTCGGCATCGACGCATTCGAGTCGTCGAACAGATAGGCCGGCAAGCCGTCGATACAAATCACGACGACATGCCGATCCTTCGGCTCCACTGCCATCACCGTGGATGCCAATAGAATACAGAGCGCACCACCAAGACCTGAATGCAACATCAACGACTCCCGCTTTGGCGTATAGAGAATGATGGACGTGATCATCTTTCCCGTAACGCAAGATTGTCAAGCAATCGAGAGTGATTGGTCTGCCGTCATTGCCGCGGGTGCCAACGCGGGCACGATTTTGCAGATGCGAATGGGACGCTACGATCGCATATGGCGGCATTCGCAGCGTCCATCAGCCCTGCAAGGCAACGCCGTGAACGATTTATTTGCTTCGAGGTTAGGAGAGATGTGCCACTGCTTGGCCGCTTCGGACAAGCAGTGCCGATGCCACCTGACTCGTGACGTCATCTCGTCGACCTGCGCTTCCTCTGCTCACCGAGAACTCCAATGCAGCGAGAAACACCGTTTTCTTGCCGGCTGATCGACCGCAATCGCACTGCTTGTCCGAAGCGGCCAAGCAGTGGCACACCCACGTTTGTCCGAGTGTGAAAAATCGCTCACGGCGTTGCCTGAAAGGGCGAAGCAGGCCTCGGCGAGCGATCTGTGGTCCGCAGCAAACCCGACGTGCAACCAATTGTTGCGGCCCTTAGGCCTTTGGACTTCACAACAATTTTACCCAGGGCGGCGCTACGAAGCTTCGCTTCTCCGCTCTGCCCTGGGCTGGTCTGTGGCGGCCTTTCAGGCCTTTTCAAAACGAGACCTCAGGATCGTTACCCGGGTTCGAGGGTTACGGCACCAAATCAAATTTCGCGTCTTTCACGTCCGGTTTGATTTCCAGCTTCAGAGTTGATTCCGTGTTGTATTTGGCCGGAATGAATTGCTCTTTGACCGGCACTTTCTCTCCGGGGTTGTCTTCGCGAAACTCACCGGGGACTTCACGCGAGGCGGTGATCTCGACAATCATCATCCCGGCGGGTGCGTCGAGCTGAAACTTTCCGTTGCTGATTGTCGCTCCGGCCGCGTGCTTTCCATCGACACTGCGCACGACCAGGTTCGCTTCTTTCAATGGTTCCCCCGAGTAGGAAGCCGTTCCCACAATGTGATACGTTCGTGGGCCGGGTTTTCCGCCACAGCCAATGATCCAGGGGAGACATGCGGCCAGTAAGAAGGATCGAACGAGAATCTGACGAACATCGAGCATGGATCGCACCTGCTTAAACTTGAAATAGATGGATTTTCAGAGTTGACGCTCAATTCAGCGCACGCGACGCGGATAGGTCGCCGTAGTCGAGATTCACGCATCAGAACGATCGACACACCGTCTGCCGTGACCAAGTGTGGTAATGGCAGACAGTGCGATCGCCGACGCCAATTCTCTTAGAAGTCGCCAACAACCTCGCCGCCATTGCGAGTACCGAGGGAGTTAAACACGTTGACATCGATGTTGTTAGAGATGAATCGCACCGCTCCATCGGCCATCGTCGTATGAACGCCACCCGTGTGGTAGCTGCGCGCCAAGATACGCTGAGTGTCGTAGTTGTTTTGGCTTTGACATGGTGCGTTCGGCCATGTGAGGCTCTTGCATGTGTAGACTTGGTCAGCAACACTTGAATTGGGTGGATACATGGTGGTGAAGCCGAAGCCGCCACCTTCGCCACCGCCCCAGTAACCGCCCCCTTCACCCCAGCCGCCAGTGTTCGCTGCCCCGCGAATCATGACTTCGCTGGCCAAAATCGTGTTACTGCTGCCATCAATACAGCTTTTCAATCCATTTCGCGAATTCCACGAGAACAGTCCGCCATTGTCGGGATTGCCAACATGATTCTGAGTCTTTCCGACACAAACAACGTAATTCCCTTGAAATCCGTCACCACCTGAACGAGTTCCGCCCGCCGCCCCTTTGGCCGGACTCGACGGATCAGAAGGGCACTGCAATGCCGAGAGGGTTTTATCTCGCACTGCCGGAACAACGTCCATCACCCATTGCGACATGTCCGCCTGATAGCTCGTATACAAAGGTGCCTGGTCAATCATGGGCATGATCTGCTGCATCCACGTGTCACGTGTGTGATAGGTCCCCACGTTCAGGCACCCATACGGAAAGGTATTGCACTGGTCATGGTAGTTATGCATCGCCAATCCGATTTGCTTCAGATTGTTTTTGCATTGAGTCCGGCGAGCAGCCTCGCGAGCCTGTTGGACTGCGGGCAACAACAGCGCGATCAGCACGGCGATGATGGCGATCACCACCAGTAGTTCAATCAACGTAAACCCACGACGCGAACTTCGACGCATGAAATGACCCCTGAATAAGGAGACCGCAGAAGGTTAAGAATGCTGCGGCTGACGAAAGGAGTCCGCGACTGGCCAAGACAGGATGTACAATCGTACGACTGGTCGCGAACTGGATCTTCGCGTGTAAATGCAAGCTGCATGCCTGCGTGGCGCGCGGGTCATGAAGTTGTCATGTGCGACGCATGATTCTGCGGGAAATGGCGATCAATGGTCTCGCCGCTGAAACGCTCAGTTCACTACTTTTCAAGGCCTTCTGCACGCGAGAAATCAAGACGCAATGTCTCTGTGTTCCAGTATCCGAAGGCGCTCACATTGTGCGGGGCCCTCGTCGCGATTCATAGTCGCTGCCCATCATTGAATCATCGTTGATGCGCGTGCGAGCGGAAACCAAACTCGCCACATCCTGAAGAGCGACTCGGCCCGCAACGGAGATATCCTTGCGAAATGACGTTGGTGAAATCCTTGCCCTGGCAATTGACGCGAATCGCGATCGCGATTTGATGACGAGGCGGATCCGCCATGCCATTTCTGGCTAACAATCGCTGGCAGATGGAGGTCTCATTTCGAGCGTCGCAGATATCCTGGAGTCAGCGACTTCGCCGTCGAAACTCTAGCCGTCCCCGAGGCGCACCTCGCCCAGTGCGTCATATCAGGTGGCCACCACACGGAAGCGGCTTGTCATGTCCACTAGACCGTATTGGTCGTGGAGCGGATCGCTGCTGACTTAGACTGCTCGTCCCTTTATTCCCGCGCAGGCGAGAATCCAGCGAGTCTGCCAACAGGACTTTGAATAGTTCGCCGGCCTGATTACGTTCAGACGTTGCCGTCGAGCACAATTAGTCGGCGGCTTGCTGAAGATCAGTATTAACCGACCGAGGTCGGTTGACGATGATTCTGGTAGGCGGCTGCAGGAGCGCGCGAGGGGCTGGCGAGGTCGGAGGCCGACACAATGATCTCGCGGCGATGAACGCCAACGCTGCTGGGAGCGGTAATCCCGAGGCGGACGCGACCGCCACGCACTTCCAGAACTTCGACCGTCACATCATCACCAAGTTGAATCGCTTCGCCAATTTTTCGTGTCAGAACCAAGATTGCCGGCCTCCTTGCTTTCTAAGGTCAATTCCAATTCCTTGTTTCGTTACATCCTTGTTTTGGCCACCCGCGGTTCCACGTCCGCTAGCAGATCCACCGACAACTTTAGCACGGAGTGTGCCAAAGTCAAAAAAATCACGAAAATTGGCCAAAATACAACGCAATCTCGACCCAGTCTTCGCAAAGACCCTTATTTAACCTAATCCGATGACTGCATGAGCTTCCAATTTGGCAGCCGATCGACCACGCGACTGTAAACGAGTCGATCAACTTAGAACGCAAGTGCATGTGTAGTGTATTATTTTACGTCATTTGCAGTCGGGCAACAATGAAACTGGCCAACCATCTGCCCCTGGTCCGTGTCTAGCCGCTTCTTCCTCACCGGCCGTCGAGACATGCCTGCCTCAAGGGAACGTCAACGATATACTTCACTCTGAATTCGACGTCCTATGGCCCGCCCTCATTGAGAAATCAGTGCCATGCCTCTGCAAACTTTCGCGCGTGTGAACCGTCTGGTGTTGTGCTTCTGCTGTCTTGTCGGGTCCGTTTCTGCGGCGGAGCCCAAACAGGAGAAGGAAGAGACCTGGCAGGTGATCTTTCTGAGCGGCCAGCGCATTGGCTATAGCCACAACCTCATCGAATCCGTCACGCAGCAAGGGACAGAGATTGTCCGTACTTCCAGCGTCTCCAATATGACGATCAAACGCTTTGGCCAGTCATTGGTCATGAAGCAAACGATCACCACCGACGAGACTCCAACTGGCGACATGTTGAAGTTCAAGTACGAGATGGCCAACCCGCCAGCCGCCAGTACTTTGACCACGGGTGTCATCGAAGGGGATCAGTTGAAACTGCGAAGTACAGTCAACGGAAAAGTGAAAGAGACGACGCAGGCCTGGCGCAAAGACGTGAAGTCGCCCACCTTCCAGGATCGCGCCCTGCAGAAGTCACCACTGAAGCCCGGCGAAACCAGATCGTTCGAAGCCTTCATGCCTGAATTCAACAAAGTCGCCACGATCAAACTGAAAGCCACGGAGTTCGAAGAGACGAAGCTACTCGATGGCAAGCCATCCAAGTTGCTGAAAGTTGATATGACACAGTCCCTGATTCCGGGTCTGGTCGTGTCGGAATTCATCGACGCGAACGGAACCGCACTCAAGGTATCAACCAGCATGCTGGGTGCCGAAATGGTCACTTATCAAGTCTCAGAAGAAGAGGCGCTGAAAGCGATTTCGGGCGCAGAGTTCGACCTGGCTGTTGGCACGCTGGTCAAGGTAAAACGGATCGCAGACCCGTTCACCCGAGCGAAAATCCGTTATCGCGTCACCAGCAAAGGGCAAAGCCCCGATACGGCGCTGATCTCTGATGAGACGCAGGCCGTAAAAAAGATTGGCGATGATGTGGCGGAAGTCACCGTCACCGCGATCCCTCTCCCTGAGAAGGCCACGATTCGTCCGGTGGAGAAAGAGTATCTGCAGTCGAGCCAGTTCGTCCAATCTGACGACGAGCGAGTCCAGGAGCACGCGAATAAAGCCGCCGGTGATGCGAAGGATCCGGCCGTCATCGTCCGCCGGATGGAGAAATACGTCCACGAAAAGCTGGCGAAGAAGAACTTCTCGACAGCGATGGCATCTGCGGGCGAGGTTGCGAAATCGCTGGAAGGCGATTGCACCGAACACTCCGTGTTACTCGCCGCTATGTTGCGTGCGAAAGGGATTCCGTCACGAGTCGTTGTCGGCTTGGTCTATGTCGAGTCGCTGAGTGCCTTCGGCGGGCCTATGTGGGTCGAAGCCAATCTGGATGGACATTGGATTCCCCTGGACGCCACGATGGGTCGCGAGCGAGTCGGGCCAAATTATCTCAAGTTGGCAGAATCGAGCCTGGCCGATGACGGTCCCAGCGCGCTCAGCAGCTTTGCATCCTTGATGCTGGTGATCGGACAATTGCAGATCGAGGTTATCGAATAACGGTCCGCAATCGGACTGCTGCAATAGAGGAAGCACGGCGGGACGATACGCCATGCTTCCTCTATTCTTTCCACGCTCCGATTTGTCGGAGTGGTCGACATCAGTCGCCCCTCTCGTCTTCTTGAGCGGTGCCGCGCGAATCCTCGCCTCTTCCCTGGTGCCAACTCCCGCATTCCAGTCGACTGCCCCTCCCATGCCTGCACATGGCGTGTGCGCTCCCTCGGACACCCGAGTTTGCGGATCGTGAGGATGATCGCGATTGTCTGTTTCCGTCTCGCACCATCCGCGTTGCATTCCTGCAACATCGCCTTCAAGATTGTGAACACGGCGAAGCACGCAGGATCCGTATCGTCGGACCTCAATTCGACACAACTGCCAAATATTAAAGCGTTTTCGGCGTTTTTCTCGATGAGGCGATTCTTTATCGCGTTGTCAATAAGTGTAAACGGCGGTGACGACAATGCGCTAAGGATTGCGTGCGCGACGGATGCCTCGAAACGGGTGCGACACCAATCACTGAATCCACCCCGGTAAGCTCTAACTCGTTTTCTGGTCGAGGTTCGAAGATGGTCGCGGGGGGCCGAGTCGGGTACCTCAATAACGACAAGTCAGCGATCCGGCACGCTCCCTGCGTTAGTGCTATTCATCGACGGTTCGAGTGAACTGAAGGCGACAACTGGCCAGTTCAATGAGTTGCGGGTGCATGACTCACCCTGGCTTCACTCACTCAACAATCGACGATCGCGACCTGATTTCGGGATGGTGCGATCAGTGATGGATCAAGCAGAGATCAGCTTCGTTTGGCGACGAACTGAGATCTGACCGGCAGGGTGGCCGAACAGTCCCCGAAATCACCGTTCACGACTTAGCACACTTGGAATTCAGGAGCACCGCACATGTTGAAGAATCTCTGGGCCGACGAATCTGGCGTTATCATCTCGGCTGAACTGGTCCTCGTCCTGACGATCGCCACGCTGGCTGTTGTCGTAGGGCTGACGGAAATCGCCGTGGCCGTCAACACCGAATTAAACGATGTCTCGAACGCGATTGGCTCGCTGAACCAGTCGTACTGCGTGACCGGCTTTGTCTCGATCTGCAATGGCAAGCACAAGAGCAGCTATGGTGGCAGTTCCTTCGTCGATTCGGTCGACGATTGCGACACCAACACCACGTGTGACCTGGTTGCGGGTTCGAGCGGTGCTGGAGAAGGTGGCAGTGGCGGCGGACACCACGGACGCTGGTAAGTTCAGGCTGCGGCTGATGCCGGATCTGACTTGCTCCTGCTGATCATCGACAAAGAATAAACGAATTGACTTTGACGCAACGAATTCGGCGATGCCGACCGTTGCGTCGTGTCTTTCTTTGGCTTACTTGTGGTAACCAAGCTCCATCATCACGTTGTACAGTTCTTCAAACGTGATGAACCGTCGGTGATGGCGTAATTTATACTGATCGACCGCTGCCGAAAGTTCTGCCACGTTGGGGTTGGCGTTCGTGACGGATGCCGTGAATTGGCGGCGTTCGGTGACCCCTTCTCGTTGTGCTCCCGTAGCACGACGATCGACAAAGGGTCGCGAATTCTGTTGTTCATTGACGGTTTG
>CBIHQO010000102.1:0-12175 GCA_966211735.1 uncultured Schlesneria sp. | reverse complement strand
TCGTCACCGTTTCGGGGGCCGGCTTCAGAATGACGCTGTTACCGGTCAGTAGCGCCGCGAGCACTCCGCCCGCGGGGATCGCATACGGAAAATTCCACGGCGGCGTCACGAGCACCATGCCCAGTGCTTCGGCCTGAAGCCCGCTCGGAACGGCAAATTCGGCGGCATAGTAACGAGCGAAATCGATCGCCTCGGAGACTTCGCCGTCGGCATCGGCAACAGCCTTCTTTCCGTCCGCCTGCAGACAGGCGATGGTCCGAAAACGCTGCTGACTCAGGACGTCGGCCACATTACGTAGAATCGCTTTTCGCGGTTCTATGCCTAACGACTCCCAACCAGGTTGGGCCACTCGAGCAGTCTCCAGCACGTCATTCAAGTCGCCCAAAGGTGGAATTGTAGGGCTGTTCCAGGCCGAAATCTCTCGATGCAGAGCGGCTCGTGCCTGTGACTGAGTCCAGTCGCTATCCGGCTCGTTTTCAAACTGGGTGGTAGTACCCGCCATGACTGCTGGCAGCATTCGGCGAGAACCCGCGCCCACCGACTCACGTTCCGCCCAGCCGCGTTCAAATCGTTCGCGCTGCTCGTCCCACGATCTTGTCCCCGGCCGCAAGGTGAAGGCGGCTCGCAGGAAGTTTTCGGGGGCCGTGTTCTCATCCAGTCGACGCACCAGATACGACATGGCCCCGAGGAAATCGTCATCCTTTACGACAGGCGAGTACAGCAGTAACGAGCCGGCCGCATCACGTACGGCGCGCGCCTGGTGATTTGCCATCCCTTCCAGCATCTCCAGTTCGACGCGATGCTCGGTCTGATATCTCTCCCTCAGTTCCAGGGCGAGCGCGGCGTCAAACAAGTTGTGCGTGGCCACCCCCAATCGGACCACCGCGGCATTCTCTGGTCGGCAACCGAACTCAAGCATTCTACGAAAGTTCGCGTCTGTTTCTGCTTTGCTCACATACGGAGCCGGAGACCAGCCGTGCAGTTCGGCTTCGACAGTCTCCATCGCCAGATTGGCCCCCTTCACGAGCCGGATCTTGATATCAGCCCCGCCGTCTGCCACTCGTTGCTGTGCCCACCGGACGAGCGACTGCTGGGCCGGCCACGAATCGGGCAAGTAGGCCTGTAGCACGATTCCGGCCGACAGCAAACGGAATTCGGGCTCATCAAGAACTCGCTGAAAGGCACTGATCGTCAGATCCAGATCGCGAAACTCTTCCATATCGAGGTTCACAAACTTGCGCGCGGGCAGGGCCGCTCGATAAACTCGGCGTAATCGGCTTTCGATCTCGGCGCGGCTTTGCTCCCAGGCCAACACGCTGACCTGACTGAAAATGGCGGTGATCTTCAGAGACACATAGTCGATGCACGGATTCGCCAGAAAATCGAGAGCGGCCTCAAGGCGTCGGTTCGCCTCTTCTTCACCCAGCACTGCTTCGCCAAGATAGTTCAAGTTGCTGCGAAACCCATCCACACGCCGTCGATCGAGATGCGCGTCCAGACTCTGTGGCTGAGCGTCGAGGATGACGTTGGCACTCTCACTTCGCAGTCGCTTCGCCATCAGTGGCATCACGATTCTCGGAGCCAGCGTGCTGACGGCGCTGCCGACCGCCAACAGCGACTTATCGAACCAACCAAGGTAGCGTGGAACGCCGTATTGTTGTGCGATCTCGCGCCAGCGACGCGCCTGAACCGTTGGGACGTGACTGCGGAATACTTCATCGGCCAATGCCAGAGTGAATGCCTTGCCAGCGGGGTCGTCAACCATTCCGCCAAGCCGCGCGGCGTCTCGCTGCTCCGTCGGCGTCTGCACCGTGAGGGCATGACGAAGCAGCTGTTCGGCTCGTTGGATCGTCGCCAGAGGAATCGGCAACGGGTTGGTTTCAGCGGCAATTGCGGGAGCGGTCAATGTCGTGTTCATGTCAGCATGATAAAACTTGACCGCGAAGGCGTCGTGTCGAAATTCTTCCATCGCGATGCGGAATTTGTACAATGGGATGCAACTCCTTGCGGAAAACCCAATGCGTCAGCCTCAGCCTGTCGGGATGCGATCTCGTGATAGAATCTTCAAGCTCGCGCCGGGGCTTGCCGCGACCGAAGCACTCTTCGATTCCTTGAGCGATGTGCTGTTCTGCGTTAAAGACCCTGCCAAACTTTACGTCGCGGCGAATAGTGCTTTCGTTCGAGCCGCCGGATTGCGATCTCGTGGAGAGTTGCTCGGTCGCAGCGCATCTGGACTTTTCCCTTCAGCGCTCGCCGCAGGTTATGAACAACAAGATGAGGCGGTCTTGTCATCCGGTGAAGCAGTTCAGAATCGACTTGAAATGGTGACGCGGCCGGATGGGGCGATTGGCTGGTTCATGTCGCAGAAAGTCCCAGTCCGAGATGCCGGCGGACAGATCGTCGCGATCGCCGGGATCTCACGAGATCTCTCCACGTCCGCTGAGAAAGGCGCAGCACTCAATCCTTTGGCCACGGCGCTTGCGGCATTGCAGAAGGATTTTGCAGGTCCGCTGCGCGTCATGGAACTGGCTGCGACCGCGCGGCTATCGGTTAGTCAGTTTGAGCGTCGGATGCGAGAATATACGGGACTCACTCCGCGACAACTGCTGACGAAGGCCAGAATTGAAGCTGCCGCAAAGGCACTGAGAAGCACCGATCAAATGCTGGGTGCAATCGCGATCGACTGCGGGTTTTACGACCAGGCCTCGTTCACACGGCAATTTCGGGCGGCAACAGGAACCACACCAGGTGACTATCGCCAGGCATTCCGAGATGGTCCGCACGCATAAGTCCCATTTGTCTACTCAAGTCCGATTGAAATGGGACTGAGAGGACAAATGGGACTTATGGCGGGGAATGCGGACGGCGATTATCTGTCACTACCTCAACAGGCTGGCGGTTTCCTGCAGCATCTGGTTCGCAGCACTGAAGGCCTGGGCATTCACCTGATAGCCTCGTTGAGCAGCGACCAGTTGCGTGAATTCGGCACCGACGTCGACGTTCGAACTCTCCAGCGAACCGCTTTGAACCGATCCGGCACTGCCTGATTCAGGTGTTGTGATCACAGCCGGGCCAGTGTTCGCGGTTGCCGCAAAATAGTTGTTCGTCGACCGCATCAAGCCTTCGGGGTTGGTGAAGGTGGCGATGGCGAGTTGAGCCAGTTTCTCCGTTCGTCCATTCGTGAATTGTCCCGTGACAATCCCGTCCTGGCCGACGGTGGCACTTTGCAGAGTCCCCTGGGCATATCCATCCTGGAAGTTCGCGGCCGCCGATGTACCGCCGCCCAGTTGCGTGATGCCGTCAAACGCGTTCGACGTTCCGAACGAAAGCTTGATGCTTTGAGGGTTACCGAATCCCGCCAGGTTGTTGATCTGGAACGAGATGTTATCGTTGCCGTCGGTCCCTCGTACCGCCTCAATCGTCCCGCTGAACTTGGTCTTGCCCCCCGTATTGGTGGGAGTGTCCTGAATCTTGAGTGACAGGCTGCTCTGTCCCGTCGTTGCCGATCGCAGTTGAATATTGCCGGAGGCATCCAGCGTTGCGGTTGCACCCGAAAAAGTGGAATTGATCGTCGAGATCAGATCACCAACAGTCGCTCCGGCTGTGGGAAGCGTAATCGGGCCGACCGGAGCACCATTCTGATCCGTTCCGCTGATCTGGATGGAATCACCGGCCGCGTAGGCTCCGCCCGTGTGTTGATCAAGGGATGCCAGAGGAGTAGACGAGTCTGCAGGCATTCCATTTGAAGTAAAAGGAGCTTGGGTTGCCAAAAGTTCTGCTTTGCTGGTGCTGGCCACACCCTGAAACGATCCGTTTTCATTAAAGGTCAGTCCCGCGACAACATTATCCAGGCCAAAACCAGAGATCGTTCCATCTTTGGGGTCCATGGAGGCCTTCACGTCCCAGACGTTTGGAGCCGTCTTCGTATACGTGAACGTGATCGTGTGAGGAGCAAACTGATCGTCATACACTTGAATCGCCGTCGTGGCCGTGTCACCAGGTTTTCCTGCCACTGTCTGAGTGAAGTTTGTGAACTTAGTTCCACCGCCTGGTGTGGCGGTATTGTTGACCAACGACAGCGTCATACCGGAGGCACCGCCTTGATTGGCAGTCAAGACAATGTGTCCCCCCGAATCCAGTGATGCGGTTGCACCTTCGCCTGGTGTGGCCGAGAGGAACTGTGCATTGATGGTGTTCAAGACCGCTCCCATCGTATCCGACGCAGTCCCCGTGATGATGTATTCGGCGGTAATCGGTGAACCATCAAATCGCGACCCAGTAATCTGGATCTTGTCGCCGGCGACGTACGGGACTGCCGTTTGATCCAGGCTATTCAATAGGGTGGTATCGGTTGCTGCGCCACCGCCAAACGTCAGTGGCTGACCCGATGTCAGGACGGCAGCAATCGGAGGGCTGGCACTGGAATTCAGATTGCCGTTAAAGCTGATGTTTTGAGTGGCCGAACCAGGGATCGTCATTCCCAATGGAATGCGAACGTCACTGATTCCTGGCACCTGGAACGCTGGCGAAGTTGGCGTGGCTTCACCGACCGTACCCGTTCGCTGGACGCGATAACCAGTCGCGGGGTCAACGAGGTAACCCTGTGAGTCAGGCGAGAACGCACCAGCTCGAGTATACATCGGCCCCGAGGCGTTGCTGACAACGAAGAAGCCGCTCCCCTGGATCGCCAGATCGTAGGGGTTACCAGTGCTCTCGAATGTCCCCTGTGTCAGATTGGTCGATGTGGCACCGACTTGCACCCCGTTACCGATCTGAATCGGGTTCGTTCCACCAGATCCCGACGAAGGAGCACTCGCGGCCTGCAGCGTCTGTGTGAACTGAGTCGCAAACTCAACATGCTGGGCTTTGAAGCCGACCGTGTTCGAGTTTGCCAGGTTGTTACCGACGACATTCAACAGTGTCTGGCTGGCACTCAGAGCAGAGGCACTGGAAAACAACGAACTGAGCATGGTCTGGGATTCTCGCTAATGCAGCATCAAATGATGTACGTTGGCGGGCATCCATGCCGTAACAGTCCAATCCGTTTTTATTTTGTCGTCAGCAGCTTTTTCTCGCTCCGCAAGAGCAAGCCGCGTCGCTTTCGTTCGATGAATCAGGCAGCGACTTCCATCACCTTGTCCATAGTGACAAGACCACCGTTAATCTGGAGTTGTGCCGTTCCATCCTTCACAACAACACTGTCCACCGTCCCCGTCTGCGTTTTGCTGTCCGCATCCGTATAGGCGACCTTCTTGCCGATTAGACTGGAACCTTGCGTGATCTCTTGCAGCGACAGCATGTCGCTGAAGTTCGAGTTCAATGATTCAATACCGCTGAGCGTCGAGAATTGAGCGAGTTGACCCAGGAATTCCTGGTTCGACGTGGGCTCAAGTGGATTCTGCGACTTCATCTGCGCTACGAGCAGTTGCAGGAATTGATTCTGTCCGATTTGGGAAGAGAACCCGGTTGAGGCCACTGGACTTCACTCCCGTCTCGCCAATTCGATCACGCACACAACAGCGACTCAGTCATGTACAGTCGAACGGGGACAGCGAATTGCCACAGTGATTTGCGATAGCCCCTTATAAACCTCCACAGGGAGTGTCATCTATTCGTTGCGGTCGACGAGGTGCGACTTACCGGTGCAATTCCGTTACAAACGCTGTGGCTAACGAGTTTTCACTCATCAAGCGACATAGTCCAACTGAGCGAGGATTCCATTACGGATCTGAGGCGTTGAGACAACCGCAGATCCTCGCCGACCGCTAAAGGCCGAGTATCCCGAATTGTCAGCCCATTGTTTCCGAAAGCCTCGGTCCGAAGACTGCTGCCCTGCGCCACCCGTCTGGACTTGGAAATCCTGGAAGGCGATTCCTTTGTCCGTCAGCGATTGCTGCAACTGGTTCAACTGCCGCTCAATGACCTGACGAGCCGCGTCGTCCGTCGTGATCATGCGAATAGAGACGACATCGTTCGTAACCGACAGATGCACATTCACGCGGCCCAGTTCGGGAGGATCGAGCCGCAAGACGACGCTCGACTTGTCAGCTGATTCAGGCTGATCCAGTCGCTGCATCACCATCGATTCCAGATGGTGAGCCAAGTTATGCGCATCAACGGCCGCCCCTTGGGGAGCGGGATCCACTGCGGTCACCGCATCGGTAACTCCATTGGCTGTCTCGCCGGTCACCCCCTGATCAAGCGCACTTGTCTCCGAGGTTTCCTTGGACTTCGCGTGATCCGAGACTTCCTTCACAGGCTCAATCGCATCCGCTGAGGTCTCCACAAAGGCATCACTGATCGAGTTTGTCAGATTTAAAAAGTCGACATGGGCATCTTTTGCGGCGGCAACAGCCGCGGTCTGGACGGCTTCGTGACGAGCATGACGAGCGACCGTTCCACTGATCTTGTCGGGTATCACATCGGGAGCGGATGCTTTGGTTGGTTGCGTCCCAGTACTGGCGTCTGCTGGCTGAATCCGAACGTCCGCCGCCTTGGAATCGATCGCTTTGGCGTCAACAATCGGGCTCGAAGTAATTGTTGCCGAGACCCGTGTCGTCGCGGTTTCGGGGACTTTGACTAGCGCCGTTTCAGCGGCAGCGGGTGGTTGATCTGCCTGGGCGCCAACGGGAACCGTCGGCAAATCGCTCGGATTGACGTCTGGCTTTGTATCCGTTGTGACCGCGACCGGCGCTGGGGTCGTTGCGGGAAGATCACCAGTCGGTAGAGGTGCTGGGTTCTTGAACCCGATCGGCGGCTTTTTTCCATCGGCCGGTGGGATCGCCGGTGGTGATTCCGGGACGCCATCTGTCACAATCGCCGCTGGGCAACCCACGGCCATAGTCGGAATGGCTCCCCCAGTTTGAGCAGCGGCTGTTCCAACAGAATCGGTGGGCTCCGCTTCCGTAGATGGCACTACAGAATTTGCTGGTGTCGCGGGCACGTTGATGGGAGTTGGTTGATTCGACTGACTGAGCAGCGCCATCAGCGCCGTGGAAATCGATGTGGGATCGCTCTCAGCGTCCTTCGCAGGAGGAGCGGGGGTCGCGACAGGTTCGTCAGCTGTGACGGGAGTGGCCGATTGGGAAGCCTCCGCAGCGGCCTGCTGGATCTGCGCAAGCATTTGTTGGAATGACAAGGGCTTTTGATTTGGCGCGGCGGGAGTGGTTGCAACCGTTCCTGGTGCCCCCGAATCAGTCCCCGCGGCCTGTGAAGGGGCCGCCACTCCGGCAGATGCTGCCAGAAGCGAGGAAAGTTGAAGGATCGGAGCGGTTGTATCGATTTTCATAAAACTCGCACTCGGGTTTCCTCCGAAACCATCGAATACAGGATGAGGTCATCATCAGATTAGTTCGGCAGTGCCTGCCGGATGTTTGCTGAAGCTGTCGAACTGGCGCTCCATGATCGAAATCACAGTCCCGCTGAATATGCCGCTTCGCAGGGTCGTCCTTGTCGAACGGGATGGCGCCCCCCCCGCCTGGCTGGATCAAGAATACGCGCGTCTCCCTTCGCTAATGGCATCTCGTCAGAATTCCATCGAGCAAGCCGCCGTCGTAAGTCAGCAGCAGCAGGAACTCGAACTCCTTCGACAACAACGCGCGGCTTGGGCTCGCGGCCTGAAGGAACTGCAGCGAGTCACCGCTGAATCTCAGTCGCAAGGCGCGGCTATCATCAGCGAGTTGCGCGAGGCTGCTGTTGAGTTGGCTCACGTGATCGCGGCAAAGCTTGTCTTTCAGCAACTTGCCGCGGGAACATTTCCCACGGATCGGCTGGTTACTGAAGTCCTCAGCCGCTTGAACACACGGGAACCAACCACAGTCCAGCTGCACCCCGATGATCTGGCGTCGATCAAGTCCGATGATCCTGAGTTCGGTGTCCACGATCAACACGTTCGATTGGTGGCCGACACCAAATTGTCTCGTGGCGATTGCAAAGCAGTCGCTGGTGAGATCACGGTCGTTTATGAGCTGCACCGGCAACTCGAAGAAATTCGTCGAGAACTCCTTTCAATGGTAAATGGTCATGCTGAACCTGGACCTTGATCGACTACGTAGCGACGTCGAAGCCTGCGATGGCTTTCAGACGCAGGGTCGATTGCGCGTCATTGAAGAAGGTCTGGCCTGCGCACTCCCTGCCGCTTTGGGCGATCAATGCCGGATTCTCGAGCCAAGTGGTCGAGCCATCCCCGCCGAAGTGATTGGCTTTCGGCGCGGACTGGCACAACTTGCCCCGTATGAACTTGCCGAAGAACTGCGATCCGGCCTCACTGTCGTCCGCGATCCGGAACGACGCACGGTCCCCGTGGGCTCCGGTGTGTTGGGCCGCATTTTCGATGGACTTGGTCGACCGATTGATGGTCGTGGACCAGTCATGCCTGGCGAACGTCGAGTCGTTCGCAATGCCCCTCCATCTCCGCTCCAGCGCGGTCGCATCCAGCAACCGTTCATCACCGGACAGAAGGTGATTGATGGAATGTTGCTGTGCGGCCGCGGCCAGCGCCTGGGGATTTTCGCCGGTAGCGGAGTCGGAAAGAGTACGTTGCTGGGTCAGATCGCCAAGACCGCCGAAGCCGATTTGAACGTGATTTGCCTGGTCGGTGAACGAGGCTGCGAACTCCGGCCGTTCGTCGAAGACTGTCTGGGCGCGGATGGATTGGCGAAGTCCGCGGTCATCATCTCCAGTTGTGAACAGTTGCCGATGATGCGCATCCGCGCGGTCGAGACTTCGATCGCGATCGCCGATTCCTTTCGAGCTCGCGGAAAAAACGTACTGTTCTTTTTAGACAGCCTGACACGACTGGCAATGGCCCAACGCGAGCTTGGCCTAAGCCTGGGAGAACCTCCCAGCGCCCGAGGTTACACCCCTTCCGTCTTCCAACTGCTCGCCAACACCGTCGAACAATTGGGTAACGGGGCGATCGGTAGTGTGACGGGGTTTTTAACGGTCCTCGTCGAAGGGGATGATCTGCAGGAACCGATTGCCGACTCGGCGCGATCGCTACTCGATGGACATATCGTGCTGGATCGCAAACTGGCGGAAGCGGGTCACTTTCCCGCGATCAACGTCTCACAAAGCGTCAGCCGCGCTTTCCTGCAGGTGTCCGATCCCCAACAGCAAGTCGCCGCTCGAAAAATTCGCCAGATCATGGCGATGTATGCGGAAGTCCAGGACCTGATCCGGATCGGAGCCTACGTGAAAGGAACGAGTCCTCAAGTGGATAAGGTCGTGGAACTGATGCCGCACGTGAATACCTTCGTCCAGCAAAACCTCAGCAACCGGCTGTCGTTTGCTGACACGAAAGCAGCAATGCAGCGACTCGCAGCGGCATGGCCTTACTAGATCTTCTGAGCGGGGCGGCGTCAGCTCGCTGACTCTGCCGTACGCAACAAATAAATCCGCCAGGGGACTGACGTCCTCCGGTCAGTAAATCCGAACAGACAGGACCCGCGTCGTGAAGAAGTTTGAATTCCGACTGCAACGCCTGCTGTGGTATCACCAGCAGAAAAAAAAGCAGGCCGAAGTCTTGCTCCAACAAGCGGTCACGCAGCGCGAGGCGGCCTTCGCCGAAGTCGATTCGATTCACAATCAGATCGAACGAGCCTGCCGATTGCCGGAGAAAATCGGCGGTCTGATCGACGTAGCCGCTCGCCAGTCGATGGGCGACCACCTGCAGGCACTGGGTCGGACTTTAACGGCTGCGCGGGAAAAACTGCAGAAGACAGAGGTCCGTTTACGAGAAGCAAATCAAGTCTGCATGCAAATCGAGAAGGATGTGGAAGGTCTGTTGCATTTGCGCGCCCAGCAGTTTGAAGAGTATCAGGACGGCATCGCCCACCAACAACAAATCGCTCTCGACGAAGTGGTCATGCGGCAATGGTCGATGCGAGATGCAGACGCCACGGCATCACCGTGAGGATCGTCCGCAATGAAGACGCTGATTCAACTCGTTGTCGTCGCCCTCATCTTCGGAGGGATCTCCGCGGCCGCGACCATCTTCACTCAAAAGCAAGCGGCACCCACCGTTGCCGCGGCTGACGGACAACCACCAGCCGTGGCCGCTCACGACGATACCGCGCCGTCGGACGCCAAGCCTGCCGACCCAAAAGCGGCCGACGATCAGCCAAAACACGAATCCACTGACGACAAGAAACCAACCGTACTCGAAGAGAATCCTCTCGCCGCGGCAGAACCACCACGAGGTCCGCAGGCTGCCTCGAAGCGCCCTCCGATAGCAGATGTCGAACCGGGACACGGAGATGCCGGCAAGCAAACGCCCGCCTCTCCTGAAGCACGAGTCGCCGTGCGGCCCCCCTACACTCCTGAGGGAGATGAAGCCGGGGCGTTGATCAATCTGCTACGAGATCGAGCCCGCCTCGCGACCGAGACCGAACGCCGATTGGCCGAACGGCAGGACGCAATGCAGTTGATCTTCGAGGATCTCCGTGCCGAACAGGCGCAAACGCTGAAGATTCGTCAGCGACTGGCCAATGAGTTAAAAGAGTCCCGGGAAGCGGTCGACGCCGAATTCCAGATCGTCGAAACCGAGCGAGCCTCGATCAAGAAAGATATGGAAGAAGCGCGTCGCGCGGCGGATGCCGCTGTGCGCGCTGCCGTGGAAGAACGCGACAAGCTGCGTAAGCAGTTAGAGAAGTCCACCACGCCGACTCCGGAAGAAAGTCCGCGATCCAATAACACCGCTGGTACGCCCGAAGACAATCTCAACATCAAGAAGATGGCCGCGGTCTTCGACGGCATGCCTGCAGACAGCGTCGCGAAAGTCTTCGAACAACTCGTCAAGAACAAGCGGACCGAAGCGGTTGTCTCGTTGATGAATGCCATGAAAGAACGGCAAGCCGCCAAAGTGCTGGCAACGATCTCCGACACCAACGCCGAACTGGCTGCGGATCTGACTGATCGCCTGAAGCGGCTGAAGGCGGCAGAGAAACCAGCCGCCGAATGATGTGCGCGGTCTTTCTGATCGCGGCCCGGCGCATGCCTCTGGCTTGCATGCAACACGGCTATCTTAAGTACTGCCTCGCGTAACCCCTCGGCAGTTGCTTCGGACTCGGTGGCCAAGAAGATTCAGTGCTTGAATGGTCCCAAGAATTGGAGCTATCATGTCGCTTGGTCATCAGCGACAATAGTTTGCTCGCGATTCTGCGGCATCGCAAAAGACGCCATTTTTGCTCTTCGCTCTCAGCCCCTCGGCGTTTCGGATCGCTTGAACGGCAACATCTCACCCGAATCGAAAACCTACGATACTTCCAGTTCTCAGAACTCTGAGGTGTGAGTGATGCCCGACGATGAGAACCAACGCCAGAACTGGCTACGAATTTTCATTCGCCTGACGTGGGTCGGCTGCTGCGTCCTGATACTGACCGCGATCACGTTGATCGGCAGTCAGTATTTGTCGAACCGGCGGCTGATGAAGCTGACCAATCTTCGCGAGCATGATCCCGCCATCACCTGGCAAAGGCGATGGCTCATTAGTTTGGAACGCTTGATTGGTGTCGACACCGAGATGGCGCTATTCTTCCGTCCGACAGAGTTGCTAGTTCAAGATCACGAGACCGCCGATGCGAAGATCATCGAAGTTCTTCAGGCGAGTTCTGGGTTGCAGAGTATTGCCATTCACAACCGAGACCTCCCCCAGGGAGTCCTCAAAATCATCGCCGATCGGCATGACGTCCAAACTTTTCAGTTTCGATTGCCGGTAATCAGCCAAGAGGATGCCGCCTGCCTCGCGAGAATGAAGAGCCTGAAAGTCGTCAGCTTTGGACAGTTCGAACGGCATTCGCGTGAGAACGATTGGTCGTGGCTGAAGCACTTGCCAGCTTTGGAAACTTTGAATGTCACATTGTGGGGGGCGAGTCAGGCGGACGTGCTGGCTTTGGCGCAATCACCCGCAGCCCACGACATCAGCCTTTCGGGTGACGGAGTGACCGATGAGAACCTGATCCAGTTCAGCCAAGCGACACAGTTGCAGAGCCTGGATGTCGAAGGTCCAGAAGTTCGTCTCCATTTTGCCGACGGAAAACAATTGCCTGCATCGCTGGCCGAGTTGGAATTGCGCTGGACGGGGATCGATGACCAGTCCCAAGCTGCGATTGTGAAACTGCCGCGACTGCAACGTGTCGCCATCTACGGTGTGAAGATCACCGATGTCAGATTTGCC
>CBIHQO010000101.1:0-12202 GCA_966211735.1 uncultured Schlesneria sp. | reverse complement strand
AAGCCTACCAAATAACGCATCGCTACTGACTGGCCTCGGCCAATGCGTGTTGCGATCATTTTTGGATGTACCCAAGAGAAGTTCGCCATCCACTTCAGAGTCCGGCGTGAGGATGCCAAGTGCAATATCAATTCAAGCCCAACGAGGCGTTCAACTTGACTCGCAGTTGCTGCTGGTTCGCAGTGTTGGCGAGTTGATCGGAAGCTCGTTGTGAATCGAGGGCAAGTTGCTCTTTGTACTCGGCGGAATTCCGATCGCATTAATTGAAGGGGCTCGATGAATCTGCTGGCGCTCCACATATATCATCTCGACGACGACGAAGAAGCCGATGCTGTCATTGCGCTTCTTACTGATGCGGGAGTTGAGTTGGACTGGAAGATAGAACGTCCAAATGAGGATACCAATGCGATTTTACTCCCGATCACATTGGACGACGATGGCACTGAACCGTACCAAATTCGGCTAAAGAAGTTGGAAATAGCAGTGGCTCGTTTGCGCAACTTGCGACCTGAGCCAATCAGCGCCATCCGCGAGTTGGACTTAGATACGGCAATGCGAATTCACACCAGCGAGGATTACCTACCGCTGGATTCCGACTTTGTGAGGGAATGCGGCCGGCTGGGCCTGGAAATCTGTGTCTTCAATGAAGGCGTATTCTGATAGGAAAACAAGGCGTTGAACGAGGCAGTTCAACTTGACGCGCGATCGCTAGCGGTTCACAGTGTTGGCGTGTTGATCGGATGCACGTCGTTTATCGCGGGCTAGTTGCCGTGAACGTTCGGCTGAGATGTTTGTATGTACGCCAGGTTCCACCATGATCGTACGTTTCCGCAACTGGGCTCCCTGCTCAGCCCGCGTACGCCCGAATGTGACCTCGATTGCGACGTCGAAAACGTCTATCAATGGATGTACATATCCCTTCCGCAGTTCGACGCGACTTTGAACATTTCTCGCGACCACGGATGGTCTAAAATACCGGACGAAATTGAATGTCAATACGCTGTTGACGACCCGCGCTTGCTGGCACTCGTGCATCCTGGGCCTACATATGCAACTTCCTGTGGTCACGATCGTCAGTCCGAGCCCGACCTGGCCTGGCACGAAATTTCGCAGTATATCGCTGACTGCGTGGGTGTTTCCGTAGACCTCATTTCGGGTACTCTCAACGCCGATGCGGAGGATCCGGCACCAATCGCGATCTTTACTCCGCGGCTACCCGGTATCGGATAGCGGGAAAAATGGGACTGGTGTTGTGATGGCTGGCCCTTGAAGGCCGAACGAAGAGGTCAACTTGGTCCGCAGTCGCTGGCGAATCAAAGTGTTGGTATGCGATTGGAAGCTCGCCGTTAGCCGGGCGAGTTATCTAAACGTTCGGCTAGTTCATGCGACTGACGCTGGGGGGGTGTGAGTACAATCAGCGATCTGGCGGAGTATTCGAAGAGCGGCGATCGGAGGAGTGTATGAGAGTTGATGAGATTCGAGCTCGGGCGTTGGAACTGCCCCGTGAAGAGCGTGAACTGCTGGGAATCGCCCTGTTCGGCAGCCTGGAAACGGCAGCGAATCAGGCTGAGGTAGATTCGGCCTGGGCGACTGAAATTCTGGCTCGGTCTGAAGCGTATCGCGGTGGTCAAGTCCAGGCTTTGGACGCTTCAGAAACCGCCGCGCGTATCCGGCAACGACTGGCCGCCAGGAATGGGTCGTGATCGTTCGCATACTTCCTCAAGCGGAAGAAGAATTGTACCAGGCAGTCCTCTGGTACGAAGGCCAAATCCGTCAACTTGACCCGTAGTCAGTGGCGGTTCAAAGTGTTGGGGTGTTGATTGGAAGCCCGTCATTGATCACGAGCAAGTTACCTTTTTCGTTCGACCGGGAAGGATCCTCTCATGTCAAAAACGTCTTCGTTTCTGCTCCTTGGAATGCTTGTTCTCGTTCTTGGTGGAGGTGCGACTGGTCGCAATGCGACGGCTGATCCTAAGCCGACAAGTTTAGCACCGACACGGATCGCTTTGATCGACATGGCCAGGGTCTTCAAAGCTTCGGAATTTTTCTCCCAGAGACGTGAGATGCTGACTCAGGATATTAAGGAGTCAGAGGAAACTGCCAAGCGGCTACTCGCTGAGTTGAATTCGATGAAGCAGGCTCTCGATGCACTCGATCAAGATGCGGAAGAGCGAATTGCTCTTAAGAAGCAGGTCGAAGAGGAGACGGCACATTGGGACAGCTACCGGCTGGCCGCCAGGAAAAGACTGTTTCAGACGGAGTCCGAGATCTATGTCAAGACGTACGAACTTACCAGTGCCGAAGTCTCCAAGTACGCGCAGCAGCATGGCATCGACCTGGTGATGCGTTACAGTTCGGAACCCGTGAAAGAGGATAATCCTCAGAAGATCATGGAAGGCCTCGGTCGCGCGATTGTCTATCAGAACGAACTGGACATCACCGACGCCATTATCGAAGCGATGAAATGAGCAACCGAAGGGTTGGAAACAACTCGCGAGGTTAAGCCGGAGAAGCGGCAGGTGCAACGCAGTGATCATCAAGCTTACAATGATCCATCACTGACGGCCGACCGAGGCAGTCAACTTGACCCGTAGTCGCTAGTGGTTCAAGTGCTGGTGCGATGATCGGACGCCTGTTCCTCATCGCGGGCAAGTTCACTGGACGTTCGGCAGGAGTTACTCGCGATGTTGTCGACTGATTCAGCGGAGAATTTACCTGTCCATAGAGGTGCAACGGAGCTTCCGCCATCATTCAATTTCCGGGATCTTGGCGGGCTTCCTACCAGGGCCGGGTTGACGCTCGCCGCAGGACGGCTGTACCGCAGCGGGGATCCTGCTCAACTTGGTTTGTCGGCGGAGGACGCGCTTGGCTGCGCAATCGGATTTCGTACGATCATCGATCTCCGCACGAGTATCGAATTGAAGCAGTATGGGACAGGACTGCGATGGCCGTCTGGCAGGCACTTGCATTGCCCACTCTTCGAGGTGGCACTTCCGCATTGGATTGATCCGGCCGACGACGGTCCCCGAGCGACGGCGACGCGCTACCTGGAGATGCTTGGTGTTGGAACCGGCACGCTTGTTCGAATCGTGCGGGAACTCGGTGGTCGCGACGCGCAGCCCGCCATCATCCACTGTGTGGCCGGTCGGGATCGAACTGGCATCGTCATCGCTTGCCTGCTCGACCTACTGGGCGTGGCAGACGAGGCGATCGCGTTCGACTATGCACTGAGTGATCGCGTCATCGATGATGGTGGCCGCGCTCATTCGCAGACGGTTCTCCACTTCCTCTTTTTGTTGCGCCAACAGTACGGCTCTACTCTTGAATTACTCACCGCGCATGGAATGTCCGAAGATGAGCATGGCCGACTCTTGCACAACCTTTTGACGGAGTAAAACAAGCGGGCGGGTTCCCTTGTTAGTTTCGAACGTCTTAAAAGCGCATCCGAACTGATATATCGAAGGGACGAGCCGCTTCGGCAGGGTGGCCGGGTTTGGACCAACGGGAAGCCTCGGTTGATGGTTGATTGAACTTGATCACAAGCCCAGCGTGAACAGACCGGGGCTTCGCGAAACGCTCCAGCCTCGGCCACCCTGCCACGTGCTCGATCCTGGCGGACAGAGGCGATTTAACGCCTTACTTTTTCGGTGTCAGCCTCACCGTGACATTGTCAATTTCGAATGTGAGCAGCAGCGGGTCGAAGAGCGATTTGAAGAACTCGTCGGCTGAGGCCTTGTTGAGTTCGAGGTCGACGGTCTGGTCAAGATTGATGCCAGCTGACTTCAATGCCGCTTCGTCATAGACGAACACGACTTTTGATTTCTTCAATTCATCCATGACGGTGCGAACGGGGACACGTTTGAAGTTCAACGTGAATGCACGCTGCCGCAGTGGCGCTGCGGGTTGGGCGACGGGCGGCTTCTTTGTCGAAGAGGGATTCAGCAAGGCGGCGACGGCTTCCTGTTCTTCGACTGTTCCGGTGACGGCAACTTCGGAACCTTCCTGAGTCGTTTTCAGTTCGGGAAGGTGTTCGGCGATCAATTTGGAAATGTCGGCGGCGGTCCGACCTTTGGATCGATGTTTGCGTTCCACCGCAATGGTGTCGGGGATGGGAGACAGTTCGATCGCCTGGCCGCCGTCGACCCACGCAAATGTGAGATCAAACTGGATGAGGATGATCGACAGTGCTTCTGACGAGGTAACGGCCGGCAGAGTGCCAGCCGCCCACAGGTCGTGGGGGACCAGTTCTGGATTGCGGATTGTCAGGTGATACTGTTCCGCAATCTCCCGCAAGATGTCGGAGGGAGTTTGCAGGTCGGGCCAACTGAAGGTTTGCGGACGCGTCAATTCCGTTCGCCGAGTTTCGCGAACTCCCGTAGTCTTCGATTGCAACTCTGTCGAACGGAGTTCGATCAATGTTCGCAGCCGTTTGACGGCGGCGGGTGGCCCGACATAAACCAGATTGCCGGGGACGCAGAGTTCGGCAGAGGCTTGATGGGCCACCACTTGCAGGGCTTCCCGGAAGGGGAGTTCTGCGATTTCGACGGGAAGAGTTCTGGTTGGGTCAATACGCCGGTCGAGCAGGATGGCGACCCGCCGCTGGGTGGCCAGCGCGTTCAATAAGGCTCGAAATTCGACATTTGCCCACGTTCCCGAGGTCGTTTGACCGAGTTCGAACTGAAATTTCTGTCCGGAGACAAACCTCTCCGGACGACGGTCACGGACGCTGTTTCCGCCGGATTGTCCGGTACAGGCCACGGCGATCAGCAACCCGACAATTGTCACCATCGGAAAACCCGTCGTTTACAGGGGGCTGTTTGATCAAGTTAAGGAATATTCGCAGGCCGCAAAGTCATCGCCGATCGCAGCGTCTGAGTGCTTTTTGCCCACAAATCCGGGAGCGAAAAGCAACTCGTGGAATTGGGTGGCGGTGAATGCTACCATTCATGGTCAGTCAGTCCAATTCTCTCTTCCGCTTGCGCTTCACGAAGGCTGCCAGAACATGCTTCCGACTCATGCCGTCGGCATCGACTTGGGGACCACCTATTCCTGCATCGCCTACCTGAACGAGCACGGGGAACCGATCACCGTCCCGAACAAAGACGGCGAGCTCTCGACGCCGTCGGTCGTGCTGTTCGAAGACGATCACGTGGTCGTGGGGACCGAGGCGATGCGGAATTCGATCCGTCATCCGGATCGGGTGGTGGTCCATGCCAAGCGGTACATGAACAATCCTGGTCACCGATGGAAAATTGGCGGCAAGAGTTATTCCCCTGTCGACATCAGCACGATCATTCTGAAGTCGATGCTGGATAGTGCTCGCGAGAAAATCGGGGCGATCGATCGGGCTGTGATTACGGTTCCCGCTCAGTTCAGCGACGTGCAACGTCAGGCGACTGCCGAGGCGGGAAAACGAGCCGGCCTGAAGCAAGTTGACATTATCAATGAACCTGTCGCTGCCGCGCTGTGCTTTGTGCTGGGGACCGAAGGGATCTGGTTTACGGAGTTGGCCACAGCGCAGACCATCATGGTGGTGGACCTGGGGGGCGGTACGTTCGACCTGTCGCTGGTTCGCTATCAAAAGAACGAAGTCCGCGTGATCGCCAGCGGCGGCGACCTGCAACTGGGGGGCCTCGATTGGAATCGTGCTCTGGAAGTGGCGATCGGCAAGCAGTTCCAGAAGGAATTCAATATCGATCCGATGAAGGATCGAGAAAACGCGCAGGCACTCGCGCTGGAAGCGGAACAAACCAAACGGAGTCTGTCCGTTCGTCCAAAGGCGGCGTTGACTTGTGCGGCCGGGGGACAACGCAAAACGTATCAAGTTGAACTCGACCAGTTCGAGCGACTGACTCGTGATCTGGTCGATCGCATGGAAGTGCTGACGCTCGATCTGCTTAAAGAAAACCATATGGGTTGGGCCAAAGTCGACGTGGTGCTGACGACGGGCGGGTCGTCACGCATGCCGATGGTTCGATCGCTGTTCAAAAAACTCAGCGGCCGGACGCTGAATACGTCGTTGTCGCCCGATCAATCGATTGCCCACGGGGCGACGTATTACGCCGGAATGTTGCTGACCAACAGCACCTTTGCCAAGTCGATTCTGAATTCGACAGCCGCCGCGAGACTCGCTCAGTTCAAGCAGCAGAGTGCGACGGCCCGATCGCTGGGTTTGTTGATTCGCGATCTGGAGACCGGCAAACGGGTGCCGCACTACATTCTTCCGGCGAACACCCCCCTGCCCGTCGAAGTGTCGCAGATTTACGGAACGGTTTCGAACAATCAGCGTAAGGTTCATCTGAGGATTGTTGAGAGCGGGACCGCGGCCGATTCGCAGTATGTCGAGTTGGGAACATGTTTGATCGAGCCGCTTCCGGAGAATCTGCCGGAAGGGACCGAGATCGAAGTCACGATTTCGTATGACGAACAGGCGCGGGTGCATGTGAATGCCAAGGTGCTGAAGACCGGGCAAGTCGCTCAAACGGAAATTGTTCGTCCTGAGAATCTGGTGGTGCGTGCCCTCAGTGAGGGTGCCGAAGAAGCAGAGAGCGAAGAGGAAAAGGGAGTTGAAGCGGCGGTCAAATCGATCCCGGCGGTGAAGACTCAACCCTCAACTGCAACAACCAGGATGCCGAGTCCGGTAAGTCCCAAGCCAGCAGCCGTCGCCGCCAAGTCATCCGATGCGCCGCTGAAGCTGAAGTCGGATTCGCCCATTCCCAGTCCCAAACCGGTTCCCAGTGCGAAGCCATTGCGACCTGCTTCGCAACTGGATGATTCCAACGAACCGATTCCGCTGTGCAACAAATGCGGCGAGCCGTTGGATGCTCACGGCGTTTGTGCGAAGTGCGCGGCAGCAGCAAAATCAAAGGTGTCGCGTCCTCTCAGCACTCCACCCACGGGCCGCTCGACAATTTCGAAATCGGGGTCGATTCCGGTTCCACCTCTGCCTCATGACGACGAAATCCTCGAACTTGGCTCCAAATTGCCGTCGGCACCGATGAAGAAGCCGGGTGTTCCAGCAGGTCAAACGAGCGGCCAGCCCAAGCCGAAAGTAAAGGCCCCCCCTTTGCCGCCGATGGCGGGAGTTCCGAAGCCGGCGACTACGGGTAAAAAGCCACCGGTGAAGCCTGCGGATATGGGTGAAGAAGAGTTCTGGAAAATGTTGGACGAATAACACAACCCGAGTTTGTCGGATGACTTAGGTTCCAGATTACGATATTTCACGAAATCTATCGCCGAAAGCCCTGTTGCAGGGAATAAATTACCGGGTCGACGAATCTGCTCATTGAGAGGTCGCCATGGCCGACGGAACGCGTCTTCCAACAACGCACGAACTGATAGAGGAGCACTCGACGTTGCTCTATCGGTATGCGTATCGGCTGACGGGCGATGCTGCCGACGCAGAAGACCTTGTCCAGCAAACGTTTTTGTTGGCTCACCAGCGGGGGCAGCAATTGCGAGAAGCGGCGGCGGCGCGGGGATGGTTGATTTCGATCGTGAGAAATGTGTTTCTCAAATCGATCCGCCATCGAAATCGGGGCCGTTCGCTGGACGAAATTGACGAACCGCAAGTGACCGACGCCGCGTTGGATGTTCCGGTCCATTTGGAATTATTGCAAGAAGCGTTGTTGGAGTTGTCGGAAGAGTTCCGTTCTCCGTTGGTCTTGTACTACTTCGAAGAATTCAGTTATCAGGAAATCGCTGAACAGATGGGTGTGCCAATCGGGACGGTGATGAGTCGGCTGTCGCGAGGAAAGGCCTATCTGAAAAAGCGATTAACAGAAACTGCAGAACGAGAACGGCCGACCGTTCCGGTTCAAGGTCGTTCTCGGGAATTTGTGTTACTGCATTAGAGGTCAGGATTGCCATGGATTGCCAGCAGGCACGGGCACAACTCGAACTTGCGAGACTCGGTAAGGATGCCGCGCCAGAATCCGATGCGCTCGCTGCCGAGCGACATTTATCAGAATGTGATGTCTGTCGAGGTGCGGTTGCGTCTGAGCGGCAGGTTGATTCGCGGATCGCGCGAGCGATGCTCGATGTCCCTATGCCTATCGGACTCGTCGATCGACTGCATGCCACGATTGGCCCGGCTCTGGTGGTGGCGGAAACTCCGGCTGCCATTCCACGTCGAAGTTTGCTGCGTGGTCTTGGCTGGGGATCTCTCGCGTTGGTGCCGCTGCTCGCGATCGGGACACTTCTCATGTCCCAGTCGGTCGTGCTGAACGATGCCAGCATCCGAGAATTGGGTAAGCTCGATGCAAGTTTGCTGCCCGTCGGTTCGTCGCCAACGATCGTTGTGCCAGCAGGATGGAGCACCCCGCGGGCAATTCGATTTGCTGATGCACCTCGCCTGGCAACTGTGAATCGAGTTGAGATTCCCTTGCTGTTGTTTACAGCGCTGGGCGATCGTCGATCAGCCAGTTGCACTGGTTATTTAGTCCGATTGCCGCTGTCGCAGTGGCACAGGGTGCCCGATGCCGATTCCTTTTCGCGTGGGATCATTCAGTACGCCGCTTTCGGCACCTGGGTCGTCTGGCGTGAAGGAGACAGTGTCGTCATTTGCGTTCTGCAGGGTGATGCTCACGCGATGCAGCGACTTCAGGATCTGGTTGCCGCCGGCCGTCAGTTGACGTAGTCGTTCGGGATTCCTCGAAGCCGCGATCCCGCGATTGAGCCAAAGCGGTGTCGAGCCACCGCACTCCAAAAGGCGGCTCGAGCTTTGGAGTGCTCCGGCTCGGCGGAGCTTTCAATTCGGGACACGAGCCGTCCTGAATCCCACGCAAAGGTTGCTGCGTAGAGCACGCCTGTTGCTCATCGTTTCTTAACGGCAGATGGGTGCTTGCGGCAATACGTTCGTTTCGCACTTGAGCCAAAGCGGTGTCGAGCCACCGCACTCCAAAAGGGCGGCTCGAGCTTTGGAGTGCTCCGGCTTGACGGAGCTTTCAATTCGGGAAACGAGCCGTCCTGAATCCCACGCAAAGGTTGCTGCGTAGAGCACGCCTGTTGCTCATCGTTTCTTAACGGCAGATGGGTGCTTGCGGCAATACGTTCGTTTCGCACTTGAGCCAAAGCGGTGTCGAGCCACCGCACTCCAAAAGGGTGGCTTGAGCTTTGGAGTGCTCCGGCTTGACGGAGCTTTCAATTCGGGAAACGAGTCTTGGGGAACAAAGAAAAACAACGCGTCGGGATCACCCGCGCGTTGTCGTTTATTGCGGACTGCTCTAGAGAATGTGACGAATTCGCGAGACGAACTCTTCATTGGTGGGGAACCGCTGCAGCGTTTTCGTGAGTTGCTCCATCGCTTCCACCGGGCTCATCGAGATCAGGCTGCGACGCAGGAGCGTAATTCCTTCCAGGCTGTCTGGCGACAGAATCTTCTCTTCGCGGCGGGTTCCGGACTTGGTGATATCAATCGCCGGCCAGATTCGCCGATCGGCCAGGTCTCGGCTCAGCACCATTTCCATGTTGCCGGTCCCCTTGAATTCCTGGAAGATCGCATCGTCCATCCGGCTGCCGGTTTCGATCAGGGCGGTCCCGACGACGGTGAGCGAGCCACCTTCGTCAAATTGACGGGCCATACCGAACATTTTCTTCGGCAGATCCATCGCCTTGACGTCGAGGCCACCTGTTCCGGTTCGACCCGAGTTGGTCCACTTGTTGAAGGCTCGCGCTGTACGCGTGATGCTGTCCAGCAGCAGGAAGACATCGCGGCCCGCTTCGGCCATGCGCTTGGTTCTTTCGAACACCAGCTGGCTGACACGAATGTGATTTTCGACTTCGCGATCCAGTGAGGATGCGACCACTTCGCCGTGAACACGGCGACGCATTTCGGTCACTTCTTCAGGACGCTCGTCGATCAACAGCACGATCAGATAAATATCGGGATAGTTCTTGCTGACGGCGTCGGCGATTTCCTGCAACAGCATCGTCTTGCCGGTTCGCGGCGGTGCGACGATGAGTGCTCGCTGGCCTTTGCCAATCGGGGTCAACAAGTCCATCACACGCATCGTGATCGGCGTCGGACCCGTTTCGAGCTTAATCTGCTGATGAGGATTGATCGGTGTCAGTGAGTCGAAGTTCTTGATTTCGGCATAGAGCTCTGGGAGCCGGCCTTCGATCGTCTGAATGGACTTCAGACGGGGGCCCTGTCCTCGCCCGCCGGGCACGTTTTCGCCGGTGATCAAGACTCCTTCACGCAGACCGAACTTTTCGATCAGCGAACCGGAGACGAATGAATCACTCTCTTGTGAGACGTAACCGGCTTTGGGATCCCGCAGGAACCCATAAC
The DNA here is from genome assembly GCA_966211735.1 of uncultured Schlesneria sp. Taxonomy (GTDB): domain Bacteria; phylum Planctomycetota; class Planctomycetia; order Planctomycetales; family Planctomycetaceae; genus Schlesneria. The sequence continues at coordinate 1,911 of CBIHQO010000101.1, read as the reverse complement.
CCTTAGGGTGCAGTTCGAGGATTCCCTGAACGGGAGTCAGAACTTCCGGACCTCGTGGCTCATTCGACTGCATTCCGCGCGGCATACTCGGACCGCGCTGGCCGCCATCACGTCGCTGACCACCCCCTTGTTGGGGGCCACGGCGATCCATTTGCCCGTTGCGTCCGCGCGGTGCACGGTTCTGTCCCTGTGGAGCGTAACCGCCACCACCACCGCCACCCTGCGGGGCATAACCGCCCCCGCCTTGCTGTGGAGCATAGCCGCCACCCCCACCTTGCGGTGCGTAGCCGCCGCCGCCACCGGTCTCTTGACCATTGGGGCCGCGACCTCTTCCACGTCGACGTCGACGTCGTCGGTTGTCGTTATAAAAATCGCCGCCGCCGCCTGCCCCGCCCGCGGGTGCGCCATTAAAACCTTCAGGCCCTGCTTCGGAGGGGCCCGAGTCCATGGCTTCAAAATCCATGTCTCGTTCGTTCGGCGCGGATTCAATTTCCGCTCGCGCCGCTGCTGTTTCTTCCAGCACGTCTTCGATCACGGGTCGCTGTGGTTCCTTCTCGACCTTGGTGGTCTCGACAGACTCGACAGAGCTCACGTCTTCAACCGGAGGGGATGCTTTTCGCCGACGAGGTTTGGTCGTCTTCTTGGGCACATCCGAATCCATCTCAGTCATACAGCAATTCCCGCGGTCAAGAACTTGTGGCTCAACAACCAATGCTTCGCACATGCGAAGCGGTCTGCGAGTCACTTCCAAGCAAAACGAATTCCAATTCCTGGTGATGAACGACGGGAATCCGAAGAGAACAAAAGGTGTCGTCTGTTCGATCGTTCGGCTTCCATTTCAATCGTTCTTAAGCTCCAGAAGGATTAAACCTGGTATCACCCGATATCCAAACTGTCCGCCAGATCGCAACGCCGCGAATCGCCATGTGCATTTCAGGTTGGTCATGGTGTGGCCACGAGCCGACCTGCGTCATCCCGCATGGGAGTGAGGTTTTCGCTCATCCAAGAATTTCGCAATGACGGATTTGAGCAAACGACAATTGTCGCTGTCAGCCATCTGATGTTGCGAGCCGTTCTCGGTTGAGGCGTCCATCCCTCTCACGTGACGACAAAGGAAATAACGATCCGGAAGGCAGTCGCGAGCACCGCTTCTTGTCCGGCGAGAAAAAAACAAGCGCCCCGCAGAAGATTCGCCGCGAACAACAGGCTCCCCGCGCCACAAATTCCAACCTGACTGACCAACCGTCAAACAGGCTGAAGTAAGATAACTCGCGAGGTTACTGCGGCGGAGCACCACGTGCAATTCCACGCCGTCGGAGTCTGACAAGAGATCTGCTAGAGTCTCTTTTGCCACCCGGACACGGCTTCACACCCCGTCTTCCTGGCAGCCAAAGTCTGATTCTGATTTCTCAGAACCCAATATCAACGTATCAAAGATAATATCGAATGCAAGTGTTCTGTCAATTCAAGTCTTGCAGTTTGCGCCAGTTTCAAAGCTAATTGGGACGCGCGGAATCGGCTGGCAAATGGTCGCCCCGGCGAGCTAGGCTTTAGGATCTGATCGCTTTCAGTCCCTGGCGCGACCTCCCTGCGCCAGAAACTGTCATCGATTCTCGGCAGAAGCCCTGCTCTGCCTTCGCTTTTTTTATTGGAGCCCTGCAATCTTGGTCTCATATTACTGCGTCGACCGCCGATATCCCCAGAGCAGCGATCATCGATTGACCACAGTCAAAATGCTGGCCACATTGCTGTTGATGGTGTTTGCCATTCCAACTGTCCATGCGAATGAACCGGCGACACCTGGATTTCGGCCTGACGCAGTTATCTTCAAAAACGCGAAATTGGTGCTGTCCCATGCTCAGATCATCGATAATGAGAACGTGCTGGTTCGCAATGGTCGAATCAGTGGGG